>JBFEVY010000024.1:0-20139 GCA_041546665.1 Spongiibacteraceae bacterium
GCCGCACTGACCTTCACCTATCAGCAATTGTTCCGCGACAGCCGCTTCACTGGTCACGACCGCCTGGATGATGCTGACCAGATCTCAATCGGGGTCAGCAGCCGCTTGATTGACGAAGAGCGCGGCCGCGAATTTCTCAGCGCCAGCATCGGCCAGATTTACTACTTCGACGACCGCAAGGTGCAGTTGCCCGGCGATGTCGCCGACAAATCCAGCGCCTCCGATGTCGCCGGCCAAGTGCGATTGATTACCAGCCTGCGCAGCAGTATCAGTGCCGATGTTCTCGTTGATCCCGACCTGGGGGTGATTAATCAGAGCAATCTGAGCTACCATCGACGCAGCGACAACGGTGGACTGTTCAATGTTGCCTACACCACCCGGCGGGCGGGCAACCAATTTGGCGGCCTGGAGCAGGATGTGACCCAGCTTGACGCGTCGGCAAGCATACCGCTGAACAATCAATGGAAACTCTTTGCCCGCAGCCAGTATGACCTGGAAGACAGCCGCCCGATGGAAAACCTGTTCGGCGCGGAATACCAGAACTGCTGCTGGCTGGCCCGGGTCGTTTATCAACAGGCTCTGGAACCTGACGATACAAGCGGGTCTAATACAGGCACCACCACGAACTCAGCAATTCTGGTGGAATTCCAGCTTAAGGGTCTAGGCGGCCTGGGTACGGCTGTGACAAATGTTCTTGAGGAAAGTATTTTTGGCTACCAATCCGATAAGTAAAATGCGTCTGTTTACTGTGTTTGCACTCCTTGCCATCAACCTGTTTGGTGGCGTTGCCAGGGCAGAAACCCAATGGCTTGACCGCATCGTCGCCATCGTTGATGAAGACATCATCCTCGGCAGCGAGCTGCAGGAGCGACTGGACGTCGTCAACGCCAATATCGCCCGCAGTGGCCAAAACCCACCACCGGCAGAGCAGGTTCAGCGCGAAGTCCTGGACCAGCTGATTCTGGAAAGCATTCAAATGCAGATGGCCAAACGCGTTGGCCTGCGCATTGACGATGAGCAGCTCAATGCTGCGGTGGCCCGGGTAGCGGCGAAAAACCGCATGACCCTGGAACAATTTCGCCAGGCACTGATCAACAGCGGCACCTCCTACCTGACCGTGCGCGAACAAATCCGCCGGGAAATGATTCTGCAACGCGTCCAAATGGGTAACGTCAACCAACGTATTCAGGTCAGCGAGCAGGAGCTCAACAACTACCTCGCCTCAGAGGAAGGTCGCCAGCAGACGTCTCCTGAATTCCACTTCGCCCACGTTCTGGTCCCGGTTGCCTCTGACGCCACAAACGCCGAGCGCGACGCAGCCTTGCAGCGCGCCGTGTCACTGGCCAAACGCCTACGTCAGGGCGCGGACTACACGTCGTTGGCCTCCGACAAAGTACAAACCAGTGACCTGGGCTGGCGCAAAGGCACTGATCTGCCCTCCCTGTTTGCCGATATCGCGCCGCAAATGAGCAATGGTGCGGTGTCCGACCCATTGCAAAGTGCCAGCGGCTTCCACGTCATTCAGCTGCTGGATAGCCGCGGCCTGAAAGAAGTCGTTCACCAGACCCGCGCCCGACATATCCTGCTGAAGGCCTCGGCCATTCGCAGTGAAGACGCAACCCGCGAGCTGGCCTATGCCCTTCGCCAGCGGGTATTGAACGGCGAATCCTTCCATGACCTGGCCAAGGAATACTCGGAAGACATCGGCTCTGCCCAAGAAGGCGGCGACCTCGGCTGGACCACACCGGGCCAACTGGTTCCCGAATTTCAGGAAGGGCTCGACAGCACCGCCATTGGCGATATCAGCCTGCCGATCAAAACCCAGTACGGCTGGCACATTATTCAAGTGACAGATCGTCGCGACGAAGACGTCACGAACGAACTGCGCAAGCGTATCGCGCAGAATGTGCTTCACGACCGCAAATATCAGGACGAGCTGGACATCTGGCTGCGCAAGATTCGCAGCGAGGCCTATGTTGATATCAAAATCTAAGGCTTCTCTGAAGCGCGTACTCGCCGCGAAAGGTCAAGCACAACGACTTGCTGTTATCGCCAACAGCCCCTTCGCGGCGCGTTAAGATTATGCTGCCACGCCTTGCAATCACACCCGGCGAGCCCGCCGGGGTCGGCCCCGAACTGCTAATCCAACTGGCCCAAAGGGAATGGCCCGCACAGCTGGTAGCCTTTGCCGACCCGGAGCTGCTCAAGCAGCGCGCCGCCGCATTGCAGTTGCCGATCACTCTACAAAGTTTTCACCCCGGCCAGGCTGTACCCCATCGCCCGCGTTATCTCAGTGTCCAGCCAGTTGAATTGGCCGATACCGCAATTGCCGGACAGCTGAACAGCAATAACGCCCACTATGTACTGAATACCCTGGAGCAGGCCTGCGACAGCTGCCTGAGCGGGCACTGCGACGCGATGGTGACCGGGCCGGTGCAAAAGTCGATCATCAACGACGCCGGTATCCCCTTCAGCGGCCACACCGAATTCCTCCAGGAACGCTGTGGCGTCGACAAGGTAGTAATGATGCTCGCCAGTGACTCACTGCGGGTTGCTCTGGTGACCACCCACCTGCCACTCAGCGCAGTGCCGGCGGCAATTACCGACAGCGAACTCAGCCGCGTCACCGAGATTTTGCACAACGCCCTGCAACGCGACTTCGGCTGCGAATCCCCCCGTATTCTGGTACTGGGCCTCAACCCCCACGCTGGCGAAGGCGGACATATGGGGCGCGAAGAAATCGACACCATCATTCCCTGCCTCGACGCCCTGCGCCAGCGCGGCTGGGATTTGCCCGGGCCACTGCCGGCGGATACCGCCTTCACCCCGCGACACCTCGACAGCGCAGACGCGGTACTGGCCATGTACCACGACCAGGGCCTGCCGGTACTGAAATACCAGGGCTTTGGCCGGGCGGTGAACATCACCCTTGGCCTGCCGATTATTCGCAGCTCAGTAGACCACGGCACCGCGCTGGATTTGGCCGGCACCGGCAAGGCCGACACCGGCAGCTTTGAAGAGGCCCTGCGCTGCGCCATCGCCATGAGCCAGCACCGCGCCCGGCGTTTAAGTGAGAACAAAGCATGAGCAACGGACACCGCGCCAGAAAGCGCTTCGGCCAAAACTTTCTGCACGACAGCGGCATCATCAGTCGTATCGTGCGGTCTATTGCGCCCAAGCCCGAGCAGCAACTTCTGGAAATCGGCCCCGGCCAGGGCGCTATTACCAGCGAACTACTGCAGTCCGGCTGCCACCTCGACGTGATTGAACTCGACCGGGATCTGGTTCCGATTCTCAATGAAAAATTTGGCCAACTGGACAACTTTCACCTGCACCAGGGCGATGCCCTGCGCTTCGATATCGGCTCGCTAGCCGCAGACGCACCGCTGCGGGTCGTTGGCAACCTGCCCTACAATATTTCCACCCCGCTGATCTTTCACCTGCTGAAGTTCAACCAACAGATCACCGATATGCACTTCATGCTGCAAAAGGAGGTGGTCGACCGCCTTGCCGCCAGCCCCGGCAGCAAAGCTTGGGGGCGCCTCGGCATCATGGCCCAGTACTATTGCCGGGTGGACTCACTGTTTGAAGTCCCACCGGAGGCCTTCTCGCCGCGACCCAAGGTACAATCCGCCATCGTGCGTCTGGTGCCCCACCGCGAGCTCCCCTGCCCGGCGCAGGACGTCGCGATACTGCAACAGGTATTGCGGGAAAGCTTTAATCAACGCCGCAAAACCCTGCGTAACAACTTGAAGAACCTGATCAGCGGAGAACAAC
The DNA here is from genome assembly GCA_041546665.1 of Spongiibacteraceae bacterium. GTDB lineage: Bacteria > Pseudomonadota > Gammaproteobacteria > Pseudomonadales > Spongiibacteraceae > Spongiibacter. The sequence goes on from JBFEVY010000024.1 coordinate 3,778, forward strand.
TGGAGGCCCTCGGCATTGACCCCGGCGAGCGCCCCGAAAAGCTGGCGCTGGAAACCTTTGTTCAAATTGCCAATGCAGTCGTCGAGAACCCGCCACAAGGTGTAGAGTAAACCCATGTCAGATAACAACCCCGTTACCGTCTCGGTGAAAACCCAATACCTGCCAGACCAGTCCAGCGCTGGCCGGTTTGCCTTTGCCTACACCATTACCATCAGCAATGAAGGCAACGAAGCGGTGCGCCTGTTAAATCGCCACTGGATCATCACCGACGGCGACAATCAGGTACAGGAAGTTCACGGTGAAGGTGTTATCGGCAAGCAGCCCCTGATCGAACCCGGCGAGTCCTTTAGCTACACCTCCGGCGCGGTCATCGACACCGCCGTTGGCACAATGGAAGGCAGTTACGAAATGATCAGTGCCTCGGGCCGTCCGTTTATCGCCCCCATCGCGCTGTTCTCGCTGGTTCAACCCTCGGCCCTGCACTAGCGCGGCCCGACAGTAAATAGTAGAGAGACCGATGGCCCGCTACGCCGTTGGCGACCTGCAGGGTTGCCTGAAACCGCTTCAAAGCCTCTTGCAGGAGGTGAATTTCCAGCCAGACCGTGACGAATTGTGGCTGGTGGGCGACCTGGTGAACCGCGGCCCCGACTCTCTCGATACGCTGCGCTTTCTTTACTCCATTCGCAGCAGTCTGCGCATCACCCTGGGTAATCACGATCTGCACACCATTGCCCTGGCCCGCGGCTACACCAAACGCGGTCGCCACCCTACTCTGGAAGCGCTGCTCGCCGCCGACGACCGGGACACCCTTATCGACTGGCTGCAAAGCCAATGCTTGGTTTATCGCGCCCCGCAGGGGGACTACATCATGAGCCACGCGGGTATTCCTGCTATCTGGAGCAGTGACCAGGCAGTCGCCCTGGCAGCAGAACTGGAAGCGGTGTTGCGCAGCGACAGGGCAGAGGCATTTTTTCTGGAGATGTACGGCAATCAGCCGCTGTGCTGGAGCGACGATCTCACAGGCCAGGCGCGGCTGCGCAGTATCACCAACTACCTGACCCGCATGCGACTGTGCGCCGAAGACGGCACCCTGGAGTTAGATTACAAAGGCGGCCCCAACAATCTGCCTGAGGGATACCGCCCCTGGTTTGAATGGCAACAGGCCGGTAGCCGCAGTGAAACCCAGCTCTTTGGTCACTGGGCAGCACTGGAATGCGAGACCCACCGCGACGACATCATCGCACTGGATAGCGGCTGCGTCTGGGGGCGCTGTATGACCATGCTGAATATGGATACCCGACAACTTCACCACTGCGACTGTCCAAAATCCTGACGCCCACTCCGGCAAAACAGCGCCTTACGATGCCTCTAACAAGTAGGGAGAAGGCTCGGCGGGATCCGGGCGGGTTTTGAAGCGCTGATGCACCCAGAGATACTGCTCAGGGGTGATTTTGATCTCTTCCTCCAGCATCGCGTTAAAGGTTCTGGCCACTGCCACCGGATCATCGGCCACCTCATCCAGCGCCGGCAGAATCTGCAGCAGGTAGGAACCATCCGCTTCGCGACGAAAGAAAAACGGCACCAGCGCCGCACCAGTTTTTTTCGCCAGGCGTCCGGGCACCGTCACCGTCGCGGCATCGATCCCGAAAAACGGCACAAATTCACTGTGCTCCATGCCGTACTCACCAAAGTCCTGATCCGGCGGATACCAGACGATTTTCCCTTGTTTCAGGTAACGCAACGCCTTGCGCATATCATCGCTGGGAATCATATCGGCAAAGCGACGCTGCCTTGCGGCCAACACCATTGCCTCCTGCGCAGGGTCAGGATGGCGGCGATACACTCCGTGAAGATCATAGTGAAAACCGAGCATACGCACGCCCAGTTCCTGGGTCGTAAAATGCGCCCCTAGTAACAACACACCCCGCCCCCGCGCCAGCGCCTCATCCAAATACTCGGCGCCCTCCAGCCGGTAGTGCGGGCGCAGCTGCGCATCACTGCTGAACCAACTCGCCGCGGTATCAAACAAGCCCATGCCCAGCGCCTGCACATGACGTCGCAATAGCGCTTCGCGCTCCTCATCGCTCAACTCGGGAAAGCACAACTTGAGATTGGTCCGCGCATAGAGCAAACGGTTGCCAATCAACGGCCACATCACTTTACCCAGCCCCCGCCCGATAGCGAGCTGCCAGGACAGCGGCAGGCGCGCGCAAAGGCGCAGAAAACCGTAACCCATGCGCCGTCCCAGGCCTGGCTTCGCCTCGTCGGCGGCCGGTGTGTGTAGGTGTTTCTCGGTGCTCACAATGACAAATTCTCTTAACTAAGCGGTATCTGAAAACGCTGGCAGTACTCGGCAAAATCGCGATCTATCGCCTCTGCGGTCAAGCCAAAATCTGCCAGGCTGTATTGATGCGAGCCATGTTTATGCTGCGGACTCCGCTCCAGGTAATCCCTTAGCCTGCGCTCCAGTTCAGGTGAGAAATCGTAACCAAAATGCGCGTAAATATCCCGCACAACCTTTACCGGATCGCGAACCAGATCAGCGTACTGGACATCAAACACCCGCTCTGAGGGGTGACGATCCCTCGCGGCCATTCCCGCCTGCAGGGCCGCGGCAAGCTGCGAACTCAAATGACGCCCCACCATCTCACAGTCCACCTCACCACAGGCAGCCTGCTGCAGTACCGCGTCCAGGCTGCAGATCGACGGCAACACCTGTTTGGGATCGCGGTGGGTTTGCACCACACAGGCATCGGGGAATACCGTGAGCAATGCGTCGAGCCAATTCAAGTGCAGGGGACTCTTCAGCACCCAGTGACCGCCACCATACTGCCATTGCAGCACCTGCAGCTGGGTTTTGTATTCCTCGTAGGCAGCGCAAACCTCTTCGTGGCTAAGGCTGGCCATCCAGTCCCGATAGGCCAGGTGATCCTCTTCAAAATTGGGCAGAATAAAGGCGGTGGCTAACAGGCCCGCACACTCCTCCGGCCCCTCGGGATCAATATCGTGGATTTTTCGCATCGCCGGCAACATGCTGCGCATCTTATCCACCATACGCACCGCCTCGGGAATACGCGGGTCCTGATCCCGTGCCCCTACCTCACCTCGGGGGATGGGATCCATGGTTTCCCAAAACATCAACGGCCGACCCGCCGGGTCCTGCGACAACAATTGGTTTAACAGTGTGGTTCCCGTGCGCGGAAAGGCCACCACAAACAGCGGCCGCTCAATCTTCTGCTCGCGAATCTCCGGGTGGCGTTTCAACAAATCCTGAATGCGCAGACGATTCATCAGCGGTTTCAACATCGCCTTCTGAGCGACCACCCGCCCGAGCGGACTGAGGCGCTTATTATTGCGCACATAGGCGAGCCGCAGCCGCAGCGGCGCGAGAAAGCGATCATCACCAAAGTCGTCCAGGCCGGTTTTTTTGCGCGCTGTCGCCAGCAGTTTTTCTTCACTGAAATCCGGGTACTTCAGCCCCAGCGCCTGGGCCCGCCCGAGCCCCCAGGCCAGGGCCCGCACAACCGGCCCCAACTTTAGCCCCTCTTCCCAGGGCTTCACGCCCATTTCCGCCTGACTCATCAACTCTACCTTTTCAATATCTCTATTTTACTATTACACAAAACTGTTATTTTTGAGTCGAATTCGAAAACACCACAGCAGCAACGAAGACCCTACATAAAAACAGCAAAAAGCGCATTGCAGCAACACTATTACCCAGCTATGACACAGACAGAAGCGTCGCGCTTTTAGCGTCACTTGTAAACACTAAAACACATCCAGCATACACTGCCAGGTTTCAGCATACTGTGAATAGACTTCAGGAATTCAGGGTATACTCTGGAAATGCCTTATTATTTTGAAGCCCTGCTATGAAAGTCTATCTCGTCGGCGGCGCAGTACGCGACCAACTCCTCGGCCACCCCTACAGCGAACGGGACTGGGTCGTGGTCGGCGCCACCCCCGAGGAATTACTCGCCCTGGGCTACCAACAAGTAGGCAAGGACTTTCCGGTCTTTCTTCACCCGAAAACCAAAGAGGAATACGCACTGGCGCGCACCGAGCGCAAATCCGGCCAGGGCTATCACGGCTTTATCTGCGACTTTGGCGTTGATGTCACCCTGGAAGAAGACCTCCAGCGGCGCGACCTGACCATTAACGCCATGGCCCAGGATAACGACGGCAATATCATCGACCCTTACGGCGGCCAGCAGGACCTGCGCGACCGCGTGCTGCGCCATGTCTCTCCCGCCTTCAGCGAAGATCCCTTGCGGGTATTGCGCGTGGCGCGTTTTGCCGCCCGCTACGCCCACCTGGGCTTTAAACTCGCGCCGGAAACCCAACAGCTGATGCACACCATGAGCGAAGCCGGAGAGCTCAGCACCATCACCCCCGAGCGTATCTGGGTGGAACTGAACAAGGCACTGAGCACGAAAACACCGTCGGTATTTTTGAGAACCTTATTGGATTGCGGCGCGCTCGCTGCTCTGTTTCCCGACTGGGCGGCCGCAATAAATGGCACGGTACTGAGCGCGGTAGACTGCGCCGCCGCCGCGCAGGCAGACAACGATATCCGCTTTGCATTGAGCTGCCACACCTTGCCAACACCCCAATGCGAGGCCCTTTGCACTGCACTTCGCGCCAGTAACAACGCCAAGGACCTGGCCCTGCTCAGCGCGGAACTGCTGCCACTGACCAGCGATATTCTCAGCGAATCACTTGAGGCCAGCGCCGTATTGGCACTGCTGGAAAAACTCGATTACCTGCGCCGCCCCGAGCGACTGCAAGACTTTGTACAAGCCGCGACAATTTTGCAGGAACAGACACGCCACCCGGCACTGGCACTGCTGCCCGAAGCGGCAGTGAGCCTCGGCGCCATCAAAGCGCAGGCATTACTCGAAAAAGGATTAAAAGGCCCCGCGCTGGGGAAGGCCCTGCGCGACGCCCGGCTTGACGCGCTTGCAGAACTGATAACCCATAGCCGCTGACGCTGCGCTCACTCAGCCTGGGAAACCCATTCACCCCGCCAGCGAAAATCAACACGCTGCAGGCCGTCCCGCGCACCGTCAAATGTCTGCCAATGCTCGGCGTAAGGCTGTCCGGTTACCGGGTGGCAAACACCGGGAGCCAAGTCCGCCAGGGGTTTAAGTACATAGGCATTGTGAAGTATTTCTTCCCGCGGCAAAACTAATCCCCGCAAACCCAGCTCATCGGGAAAGGGTTCCTTGCGCAAAAACTCACCACACAGCTCGCCAAAACAAAGAATGTCCACGTCCAGGGTGCGCGCACTGAATTTCACCGCCTGCACATCCCGGCCGTAACTCAGCTCCAGACGACGCAGCCAAACCACAAACTCCATCAGTGACAATTCGCAGTGCAGGCTCACAACAAGGTTGAGAAAAGGGTCACCCTCAAAGCCGACGGATTCGGCCTCGTATACCGGCGAAATTTGCAGTGCAGCAAAGGCGCGATCCAACTCGTCCAGGGCCGCAGTAATATGCTGGTAACGTTCAATATTGCTGCCCAGCCCGAGAAAAACCTCAGCCACGCCGGCCCCGCTCTATCTCCACTCCGACCGCCTGGGCCTTGGCCACCGCCGCCGGTTTGCGCAATCGCAGTCGCAGCCACTGCACGCCGAACTCCGTCATTAATAGTGCCGCACAACGTTCGGCGAGGGTTTCCACCAGCAGAAACTCGCTGTTGCCGACAAAATCCAGCAGGCGTTCTGACACCGCCTGATAATTCAGAGTTTGAGCGATGTCGTCAGTGGCCGCAGAAGGGCGAATATCCCAGGCCATCTCCAGATCGAGCACCACATACTGGGGGTGGTCTCGCTCCCAGTCGTGGATACCCACTGTTGTCTCAATTTTCAGGCCTTCAATAAATACCACATCCGACATTACACTCGCTCCAAAGGCGGGAGTTGATCCATTGGCCAGCGCGGACGCACCGCCACAGACAGGTCTTCAGACTGACCCGCCATCAATCGACAACACCCCGCGTAGGCAATCATTGCACCGTTGTCGGTGCAGTATTCCTGGCGGGGGTAATAAACCTCACCGCCAATACCTGCCAATTTCGCTTCCAGCCGCGCCCGCAATTCCCGATTGGCACTCACCCCACCGGCAATCACCAGACGCTTCAGCCCTTCCTGTTTTAACGCCCGCAGACACTTGATAACCAGGGTGTCGACCACCGCCTCCTGAAATGCCGCTGCGATATCGGCCCGATCCCGCTCATCCAGAACGTCCTCCCGAGTGTGCTCGGCAATCGTATTGAGCGTGAAGGTTTTCAGACCGCTGAAACTGAAATCCAGGCCGGGACGGTTCACCATCGGCCGGGGAAAATGAAAGCGCTCTACATCCCCCTGCTCCGCGAGCTTGGCCAATTGAGGGCCACCGGGATAAGGGAGTTTCAGCATTTTGGCCGCCTTATCAAAGGCCTCGCCAGCGGCATCGTCGAGGGATTCGCCGAGAATCCGATAGCAACCTATCGCATCCACCCTCACCAGTTGGGTATGACCGCCGGAGACCAAGAGCGCAATAAAGGGAAACTCAGGAGGCGAGGCTTCCAGCATTGGCGCCAGCAAGTGCCCCTCCATATGGTGCACACCAATCGCAGGCACACCCCAGGCGTAGGCCATGGCCCGGCCCGCACAGGCGGCAACCATCAGCGCCCCCGCCAGACCCGGCCCGGAGGTATAGGCAACGCCATCCAGATCCGTCGCCTTCATCTCCGCCTTGCTCAGCACCTCTCGAATAAGTGGCAGCAACTTGCGCACATGATCACGGGACGCCAGCTCCGGCACCACTCCTCCAAATTCGGCGTGAAGCGCTACCTGACTGAAGAGCGCGTCAGCCAGCAGGCCCTGTTCACTGTCGTAAATTGCCACCCCGGTTTCATCACAGGATGATTCCAAACCCAGAATCCGCAAACCTTATTCCTCGTTAATCCCCTGTGACGTACCCGCCGCGGGCGTAATGGGGCGCATAATACTGACTTCAACTCCCCGCTTCCACATTTCCCCCTCGCGGGGCGGATTTGGCTTTGCTTTTTGGCGAGACAGAGTATAGAATTCAGCGCCCTTGGAGTACCACAGACGAAAAGTGGTACAAACTGAACACTGCATAGTCAGAAATTTACAACAGGTTTAACGAATGCCTTCAGTAAAAATCAAAGAAAACGAGCCGTTTGATATTGCTCTGCGTCGCTTCAAGCGTTCTTGCGAAAAAGCGGGTGTCCTGGCGGAAGTTCGTCGCCGCGAGTTTTATGAAAAGCCCACTTCTGTACGTAAGCGTCAGGCAGCAGCAGCCGTCAAGCGCCACGCGAAGAAAGTTTCTCGCGAAATGAAGAAGCAGAAGCGCCTCTACTAAGCGCGCAAGCACCAGCAAATCTGCTCGAGCGGGGCCGTCTTCTGCGCCCCCGCCAAAACCCGCCACCCCGTGTGGGCGGGTGCGATACCAGAACCAAAATCATTACAGGATACGTGCATCCATGTCCGACCTGCCGCTAAAAAAAGTGCTCAATGAGGCAATGAAAGCCGCAATGCGAGCGAAAGAAAAAGAGCGGTTGGCAGCGGTGCGCCTTATTCTGGCTGAAATTAAGCGCATTGAAGTTGATGAGCGCATTGAAGTCGATGACGAACGCGTTCTCGCCGTGCTCGACAAAATGTGCAAGCAGCGTCGCGACTCCATCAGCCAATACGAAGAAGCCGGCCGCGAAGACCTCGCCAGCCAGGAGCGCTTCGAAATGGGCGTCATTCAATCGTTCATGCCAGAGCCGCTCAGCGAAGAAGAGCTCGACGCCCTGATTGATGCCGCCATTGCCGAATCCGGCGCCGACTCCATGAAGGCCATGGGCCAGGTAGTCGGTCTGCTCAAGCCCAAAGTGCAGGGCCGCGCCGACATGGGCGCCATAAGCCGCAAGATCAAAGAAAAGCTCGGCTGATCACTCCAGCGCGCAATTGATCAACAGCAGCGCGACTGATAGGCTTTTCGTCCACCCATCCCGGATCTCACCGTGGCCAAAAAAGGACGCATCCCAGAGAGCTTTATCGATGACCTGCTGTCGCGGGTAGATATTGTCGACGTCGTCAACCGGCGGGTACCGCTGAAGAAGTCCGGCGCCAACTACACTGCGCTGTGTCCGTTTCACGACGAAAAGACCCCCTCCTTCAGCGTTAACCAGGACAAACAGTTCTACTACTGCTTCGGCTGCGGTGCCGGCGGCAACGCCATCAGCTTCCTGATGGACTACGACCGCAACGACTTCCCCACCGCCATTGAAAACCTGGCCCACAGCGCTGGCTTGGAAGTCCCTCGGGAAGAACTCAGCCCACAACAGCAGGTTCGCCAGGCGCGCCACAAAAACATCTACGACCTGATGGAACAGGTTACCCAGCACTATCAGGCTCAACTCCGCCAGCACCCCGACGGCAGCCGAGCAGTGGACTACCTGAAGGGTCGCGGCCTCAGCGGCCAGATCGCTCGGGATTTCGGCATTGGCTACGCGCCGCCTGGCTGGGACAACCTGCTCAACGCCCTGGGCAATTCTGAGGAAAACCGCCAGCACCTGATCGACGCCGGCATGCTGATCACCAAGGAAGACGGCCGCCTCTACGACCGCTTCCGCGACCGCATCATGTTCCCGATTCGCGACAATCGCGGCCGGGTCATTGCCTTTGGCGGCCGGGTTCTGGGCGACGAAAAGCCCAAATACCTGAACTCCCCGGACACCGAGATATTCCACAAGAGCCGCGAACTATACGGCCTTTATGAAGCCCGTCAGCACAACCGCCAACTGGAGCGCCTGCTGATCACCGAGGGCTATATGGACGTGGTCGCACTGGCCCAGCACGGCATTCGCTATGGCATCGCCACCCTGGGCACCGCCAGCAACAGCGACCACCTGCGCACAGCCTTTCGCTACTGCAATGAAATCGTATTTTGCTTCGACGGCGACGAAGCCGGCCGCAAAGCGGCGCGACGCGCCCTGGAAAACGCCCTACCCACCATGGAGGACGGCCGCAGCATACGCTTTCTGTTCCTTCCCGAGGGCGAAGACCCCGACAGCCTGGTGAGGCAGCACGGCAGCACCGGTTTTATGCGCCTGCTCAGCCAGGCCCAGCCCCTGGAAGAATACCTGTTTGCCACCCTTGCCGAGCAGGCCGACCCCACCACCCTGGAAGGCCGCGCCAGCCTCAGCAAACTGGCCATGCCGCTGATTCAAAAGCTACCCGACGGCGTATTCCGGGAGCTGATGCAGGACAGCCTCGCCCAGCGCACCGGACTCAGCGCCCATGCCCTGCAGCGCTTGAGAGAACAGGCCGAAACCGAAGCGGCGTTAGAGCAAGAGCAACAGGACGCCGAGGAACCGCGAACCCCGCCGGCCCGCCCGCGCAGCACCAGCGAAACCCTTATCGCCCGCCTGCCCAGCAGCCGCCGCGACCCCTGCCTGTTTGCCCTGGCCATGCTGCTCTACGCGCCCAGCCAGATCGCCCAGCACTGCCCAACGCTGGAGGCAGAACGCCTGCCCTCGCCGCCCTCTGAAGCCGGCCTGCTGCTACTGGAGGTACTGACCCTGCTACGCCAGCGTCCGGAGTCGAACACCGCCATGCTGCTGGGCCATTGGTACGGGCAGCTTGAATACGACACCCTGAGCGAGGCACTCAAAACCATTGCCCTGCTGGGCAACAGTCTGGATGACCAAAGCGCCGTTACCGCCTTTCTCGATACCATTGCCCATTTTGAGCGCCACCGCAGCAACCAGCATTTTGCCCAGCAACTGGAAACCCTGAAGCAGGCCGAAGTCGACAAACCGGCAAGTGACAACTACGCTGAACTCAGCGACGCGGCAAAATCACAGTTACAACTCCTCCATTCGCTGTTATTGGAGAAACATCAGCAGAAAAATGGCGCCAAAGACTGAACAAGGCCCTAATTCGCTGGTCGGAACCCCAGTAACTGGAGTATAATTCGCGGCTATTTTTTCAACCTGCACCCAACGAGTACTTTGAACTAATGAGTGACGCCCGCCATCAATCACGCCTCAAACAACTCATCGCCAAGGGCAAGGAGCAGGGCTACCTGACCTACTCTGAGGTCAACGACCACCTGCCAGAGGACATCTCTGATCCGGATCAGGTCGAAGAAATCATTCAAATGATCAATGACATGGGCATCCAGGTGTTTGAACACGCCCCGGATGAAGACACCCTGATCATGACCGGCGGCGACTCCGCCGACGACATCGCAGCGGCGGAAGCCGCAGCAGCCCTAGCCGCCGTAGAAACTGAAACCGGCCGCACCACCGACCCTGTGCGTATGTATATGCGCGAAATGGGTACCGTTGAGCTGCTGACCCGCGAAGGCGAAATCGTCATTGCCAAGCGCATCGAAGAGGGTATTCGCGAGGTAATGGCAGCACTGGCCTACTACCCCAATACCGTCAATAGCGTACTGACTGAATACGACAAAGTAGCCACCGAAGAGCGCCGCCTGGGCGACATCATCAGTGGTTACCTGGACCCGGCCGACAACGTCCCGTCGCCACAGGCCCAGGCCGCAGCAGCGGCTGAAAACGAAGACGAGGAAGACTCCCCGTCCGGCCCCGATCCCGAAGAGGCCCGCGTGCGCTTTGCCGCCCTGCAAGAGCAGGCTGACAAAGTAACCAAGTCTATTGAAAAACACGGCCGCTATAGCAAGCAAACGGCGAAAGAGCTGGCCGCACTGGGTGAGCTGTTCAAGTTCTTCAAACTCACCCCGACCCTGTTCGACCCCATGATCGAGCAGGTGCGCACCACCCTGAGCTCTATCCGCGCCCTTGAAAAAGAAATCATGCTGATTGCGGTTAAAAACGTCCGCATGGATCGCAAAGAATTCATCCGCAGCTTCCAGGGCAATGAAGCCAACCTGGACTGGGTGGACGAGCACAGCAAAAAATACCCAGCACTGGCGGACTACAAACCCGCGATCCTGAAGGTACAGGGCAAGATTGCCAAGATCGAAGAGCGTCAGGACCTGACTATCTCCGATATCAAGGAAATCAACCGCCGTATCTCCATTGGTGAAGCCCGCGCCCGCCGCGCCAAAAAAGAAATGGTAGAAGCCAACCTGCGTCTGGTTATCTCTATCGCCAAAAAGTACACCAACCGTGGCCTGCAGTTCCTGGACCTGATTCAGGAAGGCAACATCGGCCTGATGAAAGCGGTAGACAAGTTCGAATACCGTCGCGGCTACAAGTTCTCAACCTACGCTACGTGGTGGATTCGCCAGGCAATCACCCGTTCGATTGCCGACCAGGCGCGCACCATCCGTATTCCGGTACACATGATTGAGACCATCAACAAACTCAATCGTATTTCCCGGCAAATGCTCCAGGAAATGGGTCGCGAGCCCACCCCGGAAGAACTGGGCGAGCGCATGGAAATGCCCGAGGACAAAGTCCGCAAGGTACTGAAGATCGCCAAAGAGCCGATCTCCATGGAAACCCCCATCGGCGATGACGAAGATTCGCATCTGGGTGACTTCATTGAGGACAACACCATTTCCTCACCCATCGACTCCGCGACCGGCGAAGGCCTGCGCGAAGCCACTCGGGAAGTGCTGTCTGGCCTCACCGCTCGGGAAGCCAAGGTACTGCGGATGCGTTTTGGTATCGACATGAACACCGACCACACCCTTGAAGAGGTCGGCAAGCAGTTTGACGTTACCCGTGAGCGGATTCGTCAGATTGAAGCCAAAGCCCTGCGCAAGCTTCGCCACCCGACTCGCTCGGATCACCTGCGTAGCTTCCTGGACGAATAAGTCCCGCAATGCGCCGCGCATTTTGCCGCAACCGGAAAAGCGCGGCCGCATTCGCCGCCGGGCTGGCCATTGCCAGCCTCAGCGGCTGCAGTACCTCCCCTGAAGAAATTCCCGACGCACCGCCACCACCGACTTACTCCGAAGCCGAAGCATCCTGGCAACACACCCTGGCGGCGCAACAGCAGCACCTCAACACCGCGCTAATTGAATTATCCAGCCGCCGCTTCGATATCGCCAAAGAACACCTGACAACACTGATCGAGCACAGCGACACCGATGCAGGAATTCGCTACCAGGCAAAGGCGGCACTGGTGCTGTACTACCTGGACACCAACAACCCACAACACAATATTGAGCGGGCCACTACAGAACTGGATGCACTGTATCGCCTGCCGCGCGGCAACAGTAACGAACTACTGTTGTTCAGCGCGCTACAGCGTGCCCTGGAAAATGCCCTGCACCTCAGCGACGAGTACAACCGGCGCCTGAATGCCGAGCGCCAGGGTCGCAAGCTGGAGCAGGAAGCCATCGCCCTGCAAATTGCACTGGAAAAGCTGCGCAAGCTGTCGCTGCAATAAGCCCGCGCTACATTGCGAGGGAACCGCGCGCCGACTGATTCCCCGCCAACGGTAAACGCAAAATAAACTGCGAACCCACCCCTTCTTCACTTTGCGCTTCAAGGCTGCCACCAAGCAGCTCGGCAAACTCCCGGGATATCGTCAGCCCCAGGCCGGAACCGCCGTATTGCCGGGTTGTGGAAAGATCCGCCTGCACAAAGGCATCAAACACCTTGTCCAGTTGCGCAGGGCTCATGCCGATCCCGGTATCGATCACCTCGGCACACAGGTTTTCTACGCCGTTAATCGACTCTTCCCAAACGCACAACGTAATCTCGCCGTCGCGGGTAAACTTGGCCGCGTTACTGAGCAGGTTCAGCAATATCTGCCGCAGCCGGGTCACATCGGTGAGAATCTGGGGTTGTGGCAGGGTGTAATGGCAGTGGAAGTGATTGCTGTTTTTCTCCATTAACGGTCCAACCGTAGATTCGATGTCTGACAAAATCAGCGCCAGATCCACCTCCTCCCAAAACACCGTCATCCGCCCCGCTTCAATTTTGGAAATATCCAACACATCGTTAATCAGTGACAGCAGGTGTTTGCCCGCCTGACGAATGCGCACCACATCCGCCTTTAGCTCCGCTGCGGCAAGCTCCGGATCGTCCTCGATCTCCTCCATCAACATTTCGGAGTAACCGATGATCGCATTCATTGGGGTGCGGAATTCGTGACTCATATTGGCCAGAAAGCCACTCTTGGCCTGGTTTGCCGCATCCGCCCGGCGGCTCGCCTCCTGCACGCGATCCATAGCCTCATTCAGATTGCCGGCCATCTCGTTAAAGGATTTCGCCAACTGTCCGAATTCATCGTGACCGATATCCTCGATCCGGTACTTAAAATCACCACTACCCCACTCCGACGTACCCCGCTGCAATTTGCGAATGGCCCGGCGGGTATAGCGCACCATGTTGTAACCGAGCAAAAACGTCAGCATTAGCGCTAACAGGAACACCGCCAACGCGACCTTGTTGGTCGATTTGACGATCTCCTTAAGCTGATCATTCAGCTCATCAGAACGGCGCACCACTGCCGATTCCAGGGCAATCATCTGCCGCCGCAGCTCCTCGTAATATCGCAACTGATCAACTGCGAGACCGCGCTCCGGCTGCCGAATAAACTGCGACCAGGCGGCCAACATCTCGTCAGCCTGCAACTCGCTGTAACTGCCGGGCTCCATATATTCTTCAAGCCCCTCGTTGATCGACTGCGCCAAGGGTGCAAGGGCATTAATCGCAGCCAGCAGCTCGCCACGCTCCTCGTCGCTGAGACTGTAATCCTCCCCCGATTCACTGAGCGCCTCCACCACCAGCACCTTGCGCTGGGTGGCGTGCAGTTGCTGACTGAACTCGTTGGCATGAGCCTGAATATTGATCACCCTCTGCAACAGGCTGACATTGCGCCGGCGGGCATCGTTACCCCACAGCTGCACCAGCACACTGCCCAGCGACAGCAGCAGAATGACCACAAACGAATAGGTTAAACGGCGGGTAAAACTCATCGTCAGGCGCTCAACTGGCCTTCGATCTTGTCGAGCAAACGTGGCAGGTCCACGGGCTTGGTATCGTAGTCATTGCATCCCAGACTCAGCGCTCGCTGTCGGTCAGCCGCCATGGCGTGGGCGGTCAGCGCGATAATGGGAATATGAGCCACCGCCGCGTCCGCCTTTAACTCCTCAGCCACCTGCCAGCCATCCTTCACTGGCAAGCTCATATCCAACAGGATCACATCGGGCATTTCCGAACGCGCCAAATCGAGCCCCTCCTGCCCGTCCACCGCCAGCAGCAGGGTATAACCGCGGCGCTGCAGCCGGCGGCTAAGCATATCCCGGTTCATTTCATTGTCTTCAACCAACAGAATCGTCGCCATATACTTCCTTAGGAATGCGCCAGAAGATCTTGTAGCGTTTTATCGTGAGAGGTAATCGTGAGCCGGTAAGCCCCCTCTGACAGCGCAAACAGCCTGCCATAACAACGATCTTCGCCCAAACCATACACCGCCACATCAACCGGTACGTCCAGAGACTCGGCAATGACCACTCTCAGATCGCCACCATCCACCGCGTCCGCCATCGCCGGCACCCGCTTATCGGCGAGCTGTTTGCCATTTAACAGGCGTAGCTCGATTTGCCGCGGATTCTCCAGCGGCAGGAAGGCGTGTATCCGCTCCGGCAGCACCAGGTCGTAGGGCAATCCCACGCCCAGCACTTCACACAATGACAGGTCCTCGTCCATGCCCTTTACCGCGACCTTCACCTGACGCCCGGTGAGCACCTCCAGGTTGGCCGCGGCAATGGTACTGGGCGCCGCGAGAATCTGCCCGCCCACCGAACACCCTTCCACCCGCGCAGTGAGGTTTACATTGTGACCGACAATTCCGTACTTGGTGCGCTGCTCGGAACCGATATTGCCCACCACCACATCGCCGGTATTCAAACCGATACCCATACTGATGGCCGGCAGATTCTGCTCGCCATTGAGCCGGTTTACCTCCGCCACCGCCAGCTGCATGGCAACCGCGCAGGCCAGGGCGCGGTCACAATCATCGCTGTCACTGACCGGCGCGCCGAAGATCGCCAGAATACCGTCGCCCATCAGCTCGTCCACAGTGCCCTTAAAGCGCCGAATAACCTCGGCCATCACCCCGAGATAATTGTTTAACAGAGTCAGGCACTGCTCCGGTTCCAACTGGCGGCTGATCGATGAAAAATCCCGAATATCGGCCATCAACACCGTGACCTTGCGACGCTCCCCACCCAGCTCCAGACCGTCCTGCTCGTCTAACAGGCGGCGAACAATCTCGTCAGACAAATAGCGGCCAAATATCTTGCGA
Organism: Spongiibacteraceae bacterium; assembly: GCA_041546665.1. Lineage (GTDB taxonomy): Bacteria > Pseudomonadota > Gammaproteobacteria > Pseudomonadales > Spongiibacteraceae > Spongiibacter. Next base: position 19,028 of record JBFEVY010000024.1, read on the forward strand.
ATAAAGCGCTGGCTCTTTTCCAGCTCCGCAAGGTACTCCCGCTCCCGGTCCTGCCAGCGCTTGCGCTCCAGCAGCGCCGCCAGACGGGCGTTTAACAGGGTCGCATTCACCGGCTTGATCAGGTAATCGCTGGCGCCGGCGTCAATGCAGTGGATCGCCCCCTGCTCGTCCTGAATACCGCTGATCACCACCACCGGAATGCGCCGCAACTGCTCATCGGCGCGAATCACCTGCAACACCTCGTAGCCGTTCATATCCGGCATCACCAGGTCCAGCAACAGCAAATCCGGCCCCACCCGGCGCATGGTCTCCAGGCACGACTGACCACCATCGGCCTCAATCACCAGAAAGCCCTGGCGCTGCAACTGCTGGGCAATCAGCTCGCGACCACTGTCGTTATCATCCGCCACCAGAATCGTCGCGGTTTCGCCATTCCACTCATTGCGGGTCAAGCCGCGTTTGAAACTGCGAAAAATCTCGGCAATCGGGTCAGCTTCGCCACTGCCCGCCTCGGCAAAAGACAGGGATTCCAAGCGCGCCTGAAAAGCGCGGGACTGGCGGCGCAACTCCTGTAACAGCGGCACCATCTCCTGGTCGTCGCTGTCTTCCAGCAGAATATCGCAGTAGCCGTCGACAATACCGATGCCATTGCGCAGATCGTGGCGCAACCGCGACAGGGCCGCCTCCTCCACCTCATCCGACGCCAGCACCCGCAAGGATGCCTCCAGCGACGCACAGGCCTCACCAATACGCTGTAAATCCGCAATAAAGCTGCCTTCACCCCGCACCGCCGGCAGGCCCAGCAACCCCTCTAACTGATGCTGAATAAGGTGCAACGGCGCCTGCAAGGACTGCAGGGCATCATCAAGAAAAGCGCGCTGCAAACGCTTTGATTCACTCACTACCGAAGTCTCGCTCCCCAACCGGGCGTTTCGCCCATTATGAGCAACAACATACCACCACCCGCCCTCAGCCGCCACGTGCGGCACGGATCAACGCCCGGCGCTGGCAATCATGGAAAACGCCCATTATAATGCGGCGTCTTTTCGCGGGCCCACTTACCAAGCAGCGGCGCGCGCACGAAAAGGGCCTTTAGCTCAGTTGGTTAGAGC
>JBFEVY010000338.1:0-3728 GCA_041546665.1 Spongiibacteraceae bacterium
ATTCTGCGGTAGGCGCGATATTAAAGTGGAGGTGCGTGGCGCTGCCCTATGAGAGGGTATCGAGGAGATACTGGGGCAGGGCAAAGGAGCCGCTGTGCAGCGCCGCATTGTAGTAGCGGGTCTTGATACCGGCGGCGGCATAACGCTGCTGCAGAACGGCTAAATCCGCCTCGCGCAGGCTGGCGTCGTCGCTGGCCCAGGCAAAGGTCATAATGCCGCCTACATAGGTGGGTACCGCTGCCGCAAAGAACGCACAGTCACTGAACAGCGGTGACAGGCGCTTGTGGGTGGTGCTCACCTCGTCGGGTTGCATAAAGGCCACGCCATTTTGTGCGGCAAAGATTCCACCGGGCTTGAGGCAGCGCTTAATCCCTTCGTAGAAGGGGGAGGTGAACAGCACTTCGCCAGGACCGATCGGGTCGGTGCTATCCGACAAGACAACATCAAACTTGCGGTCAGTATTGCGGACGTAGTCGATACCGTCTCCGATCACGATTTCGGCGCGGGGGTTGTCATAGGCGCCGGCGGAGTGATTGGGCAGGTATTTCACGCACATATCGATAACGGCCTGGTCGATTTCGACCTGCACAGCCCGTTCGACTTCTGGGTGTTTCAATACTTCGCGAAGCAGGCCGCCATCGCCGCCACCAATGATGAGCACGTCCTTGGCCTGCCCGTGGGCAAACAATGGAACGTGGGCCAGCATTTCGTGGTATATGAACTCGTCGCGCTCGGTGGTCTGGATAATGCCATCCAGTGCCATTACCCGGCCGAAGCTGGCGGATTCGAAGATAACCAGGTGTTGGTGCTCGGTCTTGTTTTCAAACAAGACCTCGCTGACTTCAAAACCCTGATGGTAGGCATTGTGGAGTGTTTCGTTAAACCACTCAGACATTGCCCATGTTCCCGCGCAGATTTTCTCCAACCTCAATACGGTCTGGGGTGAATGCCGCGCGCAGAATATCAACTGCGAGTTCGGGTTTGGCATCGCCACACATAAACACGTCAAAGGCGGCGTAATCGCGTTCCGGCCAGGTGTGAACACTGATATGGGATTCCGCAAGAACCGCTACACCGGAGATACCGCCGTTGGGCGTGAAGTGGTGCATATGTATATGCAACAAGGTGGCGCCGCATTCTTTAACGCAGTCCAGAAAGGCTTGTTCCATACGGGGGATATCATCGAGGTGGGAAGCGCCCCACAGGTCGATAATCAGGTGTGTGCCAGCATAGTGTACGCCATCGCGTACAATAAAGTGGTCAAGGTTTTCATCCGATTGAGTGATCGGGTTACAAGTGGCAGCGCCGGCCTCCATAGAAGGCATAAGATCCAGGCTTTTCATCTAGCATAAATCCTCCGCATGGGAAAAAGGGATCGCGATTTAACCGTTTTTTCGGCCAAATAGCAATAAAAAATACGGCAAAAATGGCCGCTTGTCTCCTGCTTATCAAGCTATTGAAAAATATAAGGAATTTTTTATTTTCTGAGGGGCTTCTTCAGGGGGCGAGTGCGGCCGCCTTGTGCGGCTGGTTGTTCGCTGGCGTTGCGGCTAGGATATGAGGGCAGGATGGCGACGATCAGGAGATAAAATGGGCGTATTTGACAGCTTATTGCGCAAACCCTTGGTGATACCAAGCGCGGATCAGGCCTTGCCGGGACGCAGTGATGAAATGGCGGTACCGGAGCGGCATGCGGTTTTGGGCACGCCATTGAAGGGGCCCTTTCCCGATTCGATGGCAAAGATCATCTTTGGGCTGGGCTGTTTTTGGGGTGCCGAGCGTCGGTTCTGGCAGCTACCCGGGGTGTTTACTACCGCCGTGGGGTACAGTGGCGGTCACACGCCCAATCCACTTTACGAGGAAGTGTGCTCCGGGATGACCGGCCACAATGAGGTTGTACTGGTGGTGTTCGACCCGGCAACGCTCAGCCTGGCGGAGCTTTTGAAGGTGTTTTGGGAAAGTCACAATCCCACACAGGGTATGCGTCAGGGGAATGATATTGGCACCCAGTATCGTTCAGGTATCTATGTGGTTGATGAGGCGCAGCGCGACGCGGCAGAAATGTCCCGGGCGGCATATCAGCAGGCCCTGAAAACCGCGGGCCTGCCGGATGTCACCACGGAAATTGTGACGGCTGGGCCGTTCTATTATGCCGAGGCCTATCACCAGCAATACCTGCACAAGAATCCAGGGGGATACTGCGGGCTGGGTGGGACCGGGGTGAGCTGCCCCGGTTAAACCCGTCAGGTTTTATCTTTGCTGCTGGCGCTCCGGCGGCGGGTGCTGCTGGCCTTTGCGGTTGCTGCTGCGGTTTCCGCAGAGGTTTTTGCCGCTGCTTTTTTATCGCCGGTTTCGCGGCTGCTGACCAAATTGGTGAGTGTTTTCAGGACCTTGGTCGACATATCCAGGGTCTTCATGCCCTCGGTAAAGGCCGTTTTCGCGAAGGTTTGAATCATTTCTGAATCGCCTTCCTTAACACGGGTGTATACGGCTTCCCAGAGAGGTTGCATATCGGGCAAGCCAATCAATCGGCGTAATTCTTCGGGTTCTATTTCGACTTCTAATTGTATTTTCATGCGGTGAAACTCGTTGGAACGACGGCTACGAGTATGCCATTGCTGTTGGCGCGGTCAACTGTTGATCAGTGCGTCGTAGCGTTGTTTAGCATTCGCAGAAGGTTTTCGTGTGCGAGCGCAACATTCTTGGCGAACAGGTCTACCAGCGACATATCCGGCGTGCTAATGGGCGCTTCGCCCGCCACGTATAGAATATGTTTTACCTCGGAGTCTGTCGTATAAAACGCGACGTAGTAGTTTTCGCCGTGGCAGTTATGCTGTGACAACAGTGAATTATTGATACGCGTTTTGACCTCGGGGTCTATCGTATCGATATTGTGATTTTCAGACAGGGGCTGGAACTTGCCGGTTGCGGCGACAACTTCAAGCCTATTATTGCTGGTTTCCAGAGCCAGCCCTGAGGCGCGTACCACGATAAGGTCCTGTTCGAGGTAGAGCAGTGCGGAGACCTGCTCAATTACCCCCTGGGTGAATTCGTTTATCGATTGGCAGTTGTAGAGCTCTGCCGTGGCTTCTATTACCTTGATAAGCCCCTGACGGTGCATGTCGAGGGCGACGAGGTCCCGGTAGGAGGACAGGCTGGTATACACGCAAGTAAAGAGTTTCTGGCGGGTGAGCTCGGTTTTTTCCTTGTAGTCGTTAATATCGTAGCTGGTAATAACACGGTACTCCGGCGCCTGCCCGGGTTGCCCTGTACGCAGTACGATACGGGTGAATTTATTGCGCAGCGTATTGCGAATGTACTCCACAACTTCGAGTCCAGCGGTTTCGGTCTCCATGACAACATCGAGCAGGATCATTGCGATGTCCTCGCGCTCGCTCATAATCTGTTTGGCTTCTTGGGCGGAATAAGCAGAAATAATTTCGAGCCCGTGACCGGCGAACTCAAAGCCCTGCAATGCCAGCGAGGTCACGACGTGAATTTCCTCTTCATCGTCGACGACCAGCAAGGCCCATTTTTTTTCGCTTGTAGCTAAGTCTGCTTCATTGGGGTCGTCGTCGATGAGCTTCAGCGAATCTTCGTTTGTCATGGTTCTTCTCCTGTCGCCGTCAGCACGAGTGGGAAATTCAGGGTTGCGGTCATGCCTGTGCCGGGCGAGCTGTCTATGCGAATCCTTCCAAGGAGTTGCTGGGTTATCAGGTTGTAAACAA
>JBFEVY010000140.1:0-8804 GCA_041546665.1 Spongiibacteraceae bacterium
ACATGGCGGTGGTGGCGACGATGGCCTGAGGCCCAGATCAGGAAGCTGTTCTGGGTGGCGGCGGCGCCGAACAATGCAAAAAACAGCCGCAGGCTCCAGTGCGCCTTATAGGTGTTGTGGGCCCAGAGACGGTGGTAGCCAGCGGTAATTGACATGCCATTGGCGCCAAGTACCAGAACAAAGCCCAGCCAGCCTTGCCAGGTGAAACCTTCAGTTAGCCCGTACCAGGTGGTACCCACCAGCGCGACGAGGAATGTGATACTGAACAACAGGGTTTGCACCCACAGCAGGGGCGGTTTGCCGTTTTCGGGGGTGTGGGTGGCCGGGGCCAGTTTGTTATCGGGCATTAGTACTATTTCTCATTACACGAAATCGCGCCAGATTTTAGCAAACCGTTGAAATAATAATAGTTACCAATCGGTGACAATCTGGCTCAAGGGGTGGAAACGTGAAGTTAGCTTGCCATCGCGGGCGCGGATCGCCAATAAGTGATATCCCCAAACGTCGCGGCCAAATTGCCTGCACTGATGCACATTGAGAGCAGCCCTGTGACGCTGAATAGTGGTAGCATTAGGTATTGGTAAGTTGTTGATATACACATAAAAAGATTATTGTGTCGTAGTGGTGCCGGGGCGTTGCGAGTCGATAGAAAAACCATACATAGCCGCGTGGCGCGTGCAGGCGTTTCAATGTCGCTGCTGTCATCCTTGATGCTGTCGGCGACGGCTGGCGCGATGCCCGAGATGCGTCAGACCGGTCAGCTGGAAGAGATCAGGGTTACCGCAGAACGGCGGGAGTCGTCACTGCAGGATACCCCTATTTCGATTTCAGCCTTCAGCAGTGAGCGGCTTGAAATGGAGGGGATCAGCGGCCTGCAGGATATCTCTAATCGGGTGCCAAGCCTGACCATAGAACCCTTTCCCATTAATGGTGGTACCCTGCGGGTGTTTGTTCGTGGGATCGGCATCAGCGATGCGCAGTTGACCCAGGACCCGCCGGTAGCGATATACGTCGATGGTGTCTATCTGGCCCGTGCCAGTGGCACGGCGATGGATGTGATCGACCTGGAGCGAATCGAAGTGCTGCGTGGCCCGCAGGGGACGTTATACGGACGCAACACCACCGGCGGGGCGATAAATTTTATCAGCCGCCGCCCGGACACTGAAAACCGCACGGTGGAGCAGCGAGTGAGCGTCGGTAATCGCGACCTCCAGTCCAGCCGTACCAGCATCAACCTGCCGATTTCCCAAAACGCGGCGCTGCGACTGGTGTATCAGCAATGGTCCAAGAGTGGTTTCGTGGAGAATACCGGTCCCGGGGAAGATTTTGGCGATCGGGATGAGCAGGCTCTTAAGTTCGATTTCGCCTGGGCGCCGGGTGAGCACCTGGATGTGCAATATCACTACCAGAAAACAGAACTGGAATACGTTAATTACCTGTTTCAGGCGGTGACGCCGCCTGATCCCAACGGCAACAAAGGACAGGCGGAATCCATCAAGGAGACGGCGCAGGCGAATACGGTCTACGGCGAGCATATCCTCGATAGTCTGGCGACGGGCATGCCGATGCAGGCCTCGGAATCCGAGTCAGAAGGACACAGCATCCAGCTGAGCTGGTCGTTTGAGAACAGTGAGTTGCGCTACACCGCAGCCCGCCGCGAACTGACAGATATCAGTTACTCCGACCTTGGCGGGGGAATGGGTAGTACCGAATACCGGCTGGATACTGGCTATTACGATGGCCCCTCTGCCTTCAATGCCAATGACGGCCCTACACCGGACGTCCGTCCACGTATTGACCAGCGCCAGCTCAGTCACGAACTCCATTTCCTGGGTGAACTCGCAGATGCGCAGCTTCAGTATCAGCTGGGGCTGTATTACTTCGAGGAACGGGGTGTGGAGGATAATACTCCGCTGCACCACCAGTTGAGTTCTCCGGTGGATGGTGCGAGGAATACCCGGATCGTTAATTTTGTCAGCCAGTTGAATCGCATCCAGAACGACGCTGAGGCCGTGTTTGGAGAGCTGAGCTGGGTGCCGGATTGGCTCGACAAGCAGCTTCGAGTCACATTGGGGGCGCGCCATTCCCGAGACCGTCGCGACGCAGAAAAGTATCAGCGCGATGAGATTTATATCGAAACGGCGCCGACCATTGGCGGTACACAGGTGCTGGCAATGTCCGAGTTGGCGGAAGACGCCGTGCTGGGGCCGCTGTTGACGCCGGTATTGTACCAGGCGGGGTTTCCCGGCGACCGCCGTTTTGATGTCACTGCCGGGCGGGAGTTCAAGGACGACTCGTTCAGCGGGCTGCTGGAATATCAGTTTGAACAGCCGGCGATGGTCTACCTGAAAATGGTGGAAGCTTACAAGAGCGGCGGTTTTAACACGCGGGACCCCCAGCGACGGGGTGATGAAGGGCCCGCTTCAGATGGCATCGACTACGGGGTGGGCTTTGAAGACGGGTTTCGCGAGGAAAAGGCACGCAGTTTGGAGCTGGGGCTAAAGTCCGAGTGGTTTCAGCAGCGCCTGCGGGTGAATGCCGATATCTTTCGCACCGACTTTGACGATATGCAAATGAACTTTCTGCTTGAGGGCACCGTTGCCGATACCAAGGTGTTAAATGCCGGAAAGGCACAGATGTCGGGTTTTGAAGCGGACCTGACCTGGCAGGCCAGTGCCGGACTCGTGGTGCATTTCGACTACGCCTATCTCGATGCCGATGTTAAAAAAGTCATTGATACCTTTGGCAATGATGTGACCTCGCGCTTTGCGTTTTCCTCGGCGCCGCGGCACAGCTATGTGGCCTCGCTGGATTGGGATATCTGGCAGGGACAGCAGGCGCGTTTGCATCTGAATATCAACACCAGTTACATGGACGAGCGCCTGGGCGGAGGAGACATCCTCAATGCCTACACAATAATGGAAGCTTATCAGTTGTGGAATGCGCGACTCTTATTGGATGGCGTCGCCGTTGGCAAAACCCTATGGCAGTTGGCCCTGTGGGGTAAAAATCTCAGCGACGAAGAATACGAACTGTACGCAATCGATAATCTTCCTCAGGCGGATCGAGCGGTGATCTGGGGTGAGCCGGTCAGTTACGGCGTGGACTTGAGTGTGCGCTTCTAGTCTAAACAGGGCCTGGGAACAGTGTATGACGCTAAAAATCGGGATAGTTGGTGCTGGCAGTATCGGCTGTTTTGTCGGGGGATGCCTGATGATGGCCGGCCCGCAAAAAGTGAACGTCACGATGCTGGGACGCGACAGTATCGCAGCGCAAGTGGCTGAGCACGGCCTCAGTATTACCGACTTCAGAGGGTTGTCGGCGCATTTCACGGCGCAGGCGTTTGTGTTTTCAACTGATCCTGCCGCGCTGCGAGACATGGATTACCTGATCGTCACCGTCAAATCTGGCGCGACGGAAGACGTCGCCGGTCAGCTTGCCGGGGTTATCGACTCCCGGGCGACGGTCATCAGCCTGCAGAACGGGGTTGGCAATGCCGAGACCCTCGCGCGGCGGCTTCCCGACAATACGGTGCTGCCGGGGATGATCGCGTTTAATGTACTGCAGCAGGGGCAGGGGCGTTTTCACGCCGGCACCGACGGCGCCATCATCATGCAGGAAGCCCCGGGTACGGCGGTGTTCGCCGACCTGCTGCGCGCCAGCGGGGTACCCTTTCAATGCCATGCCAACATGGAATCCGTGTTGTGGTCCAAGCTCCTGCTCAATCTGAATAATCCGATCAATGCCCTGTCAGGTATTCCGCTAAAAGAGGAATTATCCCAGCGAGCCTACCGGCGTTGTCTCGCGCTCCTGCAGGAGGAGGCGATGGCTGCTCTCAAGGCTGCGCAGATTCCCCTGCAGAAATTGACCGGCGTCTCCCCTCGTTTGCTACCGACGGTGCTTCGCCTGCCGGATTGGCTGTTTACCCGGCTTGCCCAGCGTATGCTGGCGGTGGACCCACTCGCCAGGTCTTCTATGTGGGAGGATCTTGAGCGCGGCAGGAAAACCGAGCTGGACTGGTTGAATGGCGAAGTGGTGAAGCTCGCCGAACGCCACGGTGTGGCGACGCCGGTGAACACCCGGCTGATACGCCTGGTGCGTGACGCTGAGCAGGGCGGGCGCCGCGATTATTCCGGCCAGGAGTTATTGCAGTTGTTGTCTGAGGGCTAGCGTCCTGTCCGCTTGATTCCTTGCGTTAGGGGCGCGGATTGGCCACCCGCCGCATTCCGTCAGGGTAGCTGACGACCAGCCGCCCGCCCATAATGCGATAGGTGAATTTATACTGCCAGTCCTTGTCCGACAGCATCATTACCCGATTATCTTCACTCTTCCATTGGCTTGGTGTCGCAGCGTCACAGGGGTCGCTCGGCGCTTGGGGTTTGCGCTTGTCGGTTTCCACCGTGTCTTCACAGAGTAAGCCGTCGGCACGGAAATGGATTTGCCATTGTTCACCCAGATACGGGTTTTCCGTGTGGCCACCCAGTTTGGGCTCGGTAGCCCAAATACCGATCAGTGCATTATCCACAGCCGTCAGCGTGGTATCGGCGGTGAACACCACACCGGACGCGGGGAAATCGGGCTGGTTTTTAAGGCGGAGGTGAACGCTGTCTTTGCTCAGTCGGCGCAAGGTAAAGGGCTGGTCTTGCGCGGTTAGTGTGCTGCTGCGAAAGGGTTTATAGCTGCCTTCAATTTGCCGGTTATTGTTTCCGCCGAATAAAAGATAGCGTCGGTCGGCACCACCCAACTGCAACTTTGCGGTCACCATGGACGAAAAGGTGCGATTCTTCTCCAGATGCAGGGTCCATATCTGCCCGTCAACTTCGCTGACATAATGATCGCGAAAGCCTTCTACCGCAGCATGACTGCCGGTACTGATCACCAGTAGCGCTGCAAGGAGTCCGCTGGCAAAGAGGAAACGGTGCATGGCATCCCTCGATGTTTATTATTATTACCCACTACTTCTCAGTTGCCATAGTACAGAAGCATTGCCCCCGTTCAAAGGGCAATGCTGAGACGCCGGTTTAGATGCGGATTTTTCCAGTCAGCATATCCTTGGCCATAACCCAGTCACCGATAAAGCTGTACAGCGGATAGGTGAAGGTTGCCGGCTTGTTTTTTTCAAAGAAAAAATGGCCTACCCAGGCAAAACCATAGCCGGTAACTGGCAATAACCATAGCAGGCGCCACTGGCCCGTACTCAGGGTATAGGCCAGCAGACAGAGTACCAGCAGGCTGCCGACGAGGTGCAGGCGCCGGCAGCGCGGGTCTGAGTGCTCGCTCAGATAATAGGGGTAAAATTCGGCAAAGCTGTTGTACTGCTTTGCCTTGGCGGGGGTGTCTGCCATCAGTGGGTCTCCGCTTGCGTTATGTTATTGGTCGTAGCCGGGGTTGTTTCGATCCAGGCGGCGCAGGAGCGCGGGCCAGGCAATACCGCCGAACATGCCCTTGGTGACAATCAGAGCGGCCTCTTTCGTGCCGTCGATGATCTCCTGCTTAATGGGGCTGAGCTCGCGGTTTCCGGCCAGTGCTCTTACCTGCACCATACACGCCGCTTCAAAAATGTACATGGCCAGGAAGGCGTCGGCGGGGTTCTGACCCACGGTGAGCAAGCCGTGGTTGCGCAGCATCAGGAACACGTTGTCGCCAAGGTCTGCGACCAGGCGGGGCTTTTCGTCCTCATTTAGCGCGATGCCCTCATAGTCGTGGTAGCCGAGGGCTGCCAGCACCAGGCTGGCCTGTTGTGATAGGGGCAGCAGGCCCTCGCGTTGGGCGGAAACGGCAACCCCGTTTACTGAATGGGTATGCATTACGCAGTGCGCGTCGTCACGGGCGGCGTGCACCGCGCTGTGGATGGTAAAACCGGCGGGGTTCACCGGGTAGGGGGAGTCCATCAGCTTATTGCAGTCCTGATCGACCTTTACCAGTGAAGAGGCGGTGACCTCTTCGAAGGTCATGCCGTAGGGGTTGATCAGAAAGTGGTTCTCGGTGCCGGGAACCCGGGCGGAAATATGGGTAAAAACAAGATCGTCCCAGCCGAACAGGGCGACCAGACGGTAGGCGGCGGCGAGGTCGACGCGCAATTGCCACTCTTCTTCTGAGACCAAGTTTTTAACAGATGCTGTCATGATGTGCTCCTTGTTTATGTGTTGTCGACTCAAATATTCGCAACACAGTTAATGTTTATAGTTCAATACTGCGTTGATCGCCGGCTAAAGTCTGTCAACAAGGTGACAGTTCGAACAAATAGAGGAGTGCGCAGGGTGGTAGACAAGCGAGATATTCTGAATGGCGCTCCGTTACTGGAGGGGCTGCCGGCGGCGGCGGTGGAAAAACTGCTGGCGATCGCCAGCGTCAGAACGCTGGGTACCGGCGAGCTGCTTTACGCGCAGGGTGAGCCGGGGGAGGCCATGTACGGTGTGCTCAGTGGTGCGATTCGCTTAAGTAACCGGACTCTGGATGGCAGGGAGTTGCTGGTGATGCAGGTAGAGCGGGGCGATTGGATCGGTGAGGTTTCGTTATTTGACGGCCTGCCCCGCAGTCAGGATGCCTACGCGCAGCGCGAGAGTAGTGTGCTGGTATTGGCGAAAGCCGAGCTGGAGACGCTGCTCAGTGCTGAACCGGAAATGTACCGGCACTTTATTCCCATGTTGTGCCGCAAACTGCGTCTCGCGCTCAGTTATGTCGAAGGAGCTGCACTGTATCCAGTCTCTATTCGCCTGGTACAGCGCCTGCTGGAATTGCGGCAGTTTTACGGCGAGGACCGGGGGGCGGAGGGCATATTGATCAATATGCATCTGCCACAGGAGGATTTGGCGAAAATGCTGGCGGTTTCTCGTCAGGCCATCAGTCGCGAACTGAAGCGATTGGAGGCTGAGGGGATGATTCGTCTGGCTTATGGGAAGTTGTGGATTATGGATGTTGAGGGGCTGCAGCTGCAGAGCCGCAGTTAACCCCTCTCCGGGAAGGCAAGAGTCTGCCGGTAGGTCTTAGAAGCTGTAGACCACGGTGACAGAGGTTTGTCTGTCCATATGCTGGGTGTCGTTGGGCACCGTTTCGTTGTAGTCGATAGTGTAGCTCAGCTTCAGCCCGAACCCGCCGACAATTTTGGTTTTCAGCGCGGTAACTGATTTGCTGACGGTGTTGTCGCTACCGGCATCGACACTCAGGCTTTGTGAGAATTCTGCAGTCTCGGAGAGCTTCACTTTGAAGTCGGTAGACACGCGGACGATCGCTTCTTCAATTTTGCCGTCACCCTCGTCGCTGGGGGTTTCGAACTCACTGACCCGCAAACCGGGGCCGATTTCGGCGTCCCAGGTCATGGTGTCTGTTTTCAACAGGCGGCGACCATAGCCGAAGGACAATGTCCCCTGATACACATAGCCGCTGAAGCGGTCTTTGTTACCTGACAGATAGCCGAAGGTGTAATCGTTTTTATCGACATCGTAGGCAAGGCGGTGGGAGGTAAAATATTTTTCCGCCGAGCGTACGCCTTCTGCTTCGGTATTCTGGCCGCTGACTGTCGCATCGTAGGTCCACAGGCCGCTTTTGCGTTTGGCGGCGGCTTTGCCAAGTACGCTGCTTTCATTGGTATTACCTTCGGTCTGGTTGTAGCCAAACTCGACGTCTCCTGACCACGCTGCTGGAGCGGCGTCGGTGGAGGTTTCTGCAAATGCGGCGTTCGATAAAAGTGCCGCCAGCGCGATTCCGCTGAGATGTTTCATGGTGACCCCTGATTGTCATTCGGAAATTATCGGGCAATGCCGTCGTTGGCGCGGCATTGTACTTGCCCGAAAACAGAAAGAGGAGCCCGCTTAGGACTCCTTGTGAAAATGCACATCCATTTGTGGGAAGGGGATACCGATTCCAGCGGCGTCAAAAGCATTCTTGATATCTTCGGTGAGTTGCCAGCGAACGGGCCAGTAGTCGCCGCTGGCCACCCAGGGGCGGCAGATGAGGTTTACTGAGGAGTCGGCGAGTTCGGCAACGCGAATATTGGCGACCGGGTCTTTCAGGATTCGCTCGTCGGCGTCAACCAGCTGCTGCAGAATTTCCTTGGCTTTGCTCATATCAGAGTCGTAGGAAATGCCAATGATCAGATCGATACGGCGGGTCGGCATGGCGCTGTAGTTGGTGATGGCATCGGACATGATTTTGGAGTTGGGGATCACAATTCGCTTGTTGTCTCCGGTGGTGATGATGGTCGAAAACAGGCTGATGCTTTGCACCGTGCCAGCAATGCCAGCGACCTCGACAAAGTCACCCACCCGGCAGGGACGAAAGGCAATCAGCAGTACCCCGGCGGCGAAATTAGAGAGTGAGCCCTGTAAGGCCAGGCCAACCGCCAGGCCGACGGCACCGAGCGCGGCGAGAACCGAGGCGGTTTGAATACCGACATGGGCCAGCGCAGGTATGGCGGCGACGGCGAAGATCGTGAAGAAAATCAGTTTGGAGATAAAGTTGGATAGCGTTGGGTCTACTGAGCGGCGGTTCATGGTGGCCATAAACACTTTGGAGACAATCTTTGCGACCCAGTAACCAATCAGCGCGATGGCGAGCGCACCCGCAACGCGTACACATCCTGCAATAATCACGGGCCCGTATTGATCCATGAGTGCCTGAATATCCATCAAATTCGCTCCTGAAAATGTTTTTGATTCGAAAGTATAAAGCCCAAGTGTGGCAGGGGAATATCGAAAGCTGAAGGAAATCGTTAAAAAAATAAGTAAAGAAATTGGTACGAGACGGGCGGCGAAACGGATTACTTTAAATGCCTTGTTTTTATAAATGATAATCATTATCATTTA
>JBFEVY010000392.1:0-2803 GCA_041546665.1 Spongiibacteraceae bacterium
CATCGCGCCGGCGACCAGACCAGCAACCCCCGCCAGCACCACATTTTGCTGAGTACTGCCCGCTGCGGCCATCCCGACAATCAAACTCGCCGTGGAAACAATACCGTCGTTCGCACCCAACACCGCCGCCCGTAACCAACCCTGACGGTCGGAATAGTGCTTTTCTCCGTATTCGTGCACCACGCACTCCACTGCAAGGAAACTAGAGGTAGATTTTGCAGACACGAGGCCCTGCCCGCAAGCCCAAGGCCCGGCCAATCACAATCGCTGCAAAAGTCACAAAAGAAAGCCTGCCATCATAAACTTGCCGACAACGCCCCCAAACAGGTAGCGCCGCCTCGAACGACAGACAAAAGAAAAGGGGCTACACCTTTCGATGTAACCCCTTTATTTGTATGGCTCCGCCTGCTGGGCTCGAACCAGCGACCCAATGATTAACAGTCATTTGCTCTACCAACTGAGCTAAGGCGGAACAGCTTCATCAGCTGAGGCCGCGCATATTAAAGACGTTTCCCGGGACCGTCAAGCCTTCTTTTAAATTTTTTAACTTAATGATTTTGCCCTATTTATCCGGTGCTTACGAAGTGATCAAACTTTATGCATTCCGCTGCCGGTAGTAAACTATCGCTCCGCTTTTCAGGTAGTCGCAACATGAGCAAGGCATTCCAGGTCGTATCCAAATTCGCCCCTTCCGGCGACCAGCCCACCGCGATTCGAGAGCTGGTAGAGGGTATTAATGCCGGACTTCACGCCCAGACCCTGCTAGGGGTTACCGGCTCGGGCAAGACCTTCACAATAGCCAATGTGATTGAGGCCCTGCAACGCCCCACAATTATTATGGCGCCAAATAAAACCCTGGCGGCCCAGCTCTACGGCGAGTTCAAGGAATTCTTCCCCAATAATGCGGTGGAGTACTTCGTCTCATACTACGACTACTACCAACCCGAAGCCTATGTGCCGGCCTCCGACACCTTTATAGAGAAGGATGCCTCGATCAACGACCATATCGAGCAGATGCGCCTCTCCGCCACCAAGGCCCTGATGGAGCGCCAGGACGCCATCATCGTGGCCTCGGTGTCGTCGATCTACGGCCTGGGCGACCCCGAGCAGTATTTCAAGATGGTATTGCACCTGGTCCGGGGGGAGCGCATTGATCAGCGCAAACTACTAAGGCGCCTCGCCGAGCTGCAATACACCCGTAACGATGTGGCGTTTCAGCGCGGCACCTACCGGGTGCGGGGCGATGTCATCGATATTTTCCCCGCCGAGAGTGAAAAACACGCCATCCGCGTTGAGCTGTTCGACGATGAAATCGACAGCATTACCGGCTTTGACCCGCTGACTGGCGAGTCCTTTGGCAAATACCCGCGGGTAACCATCTATCCGAAGAGCCACTACGTGACGCCCAGAGAGACCCTGCTCAAAGCCGTCGACTATATAGAAGAAGAACTCAGGGAGCGGCTAGAGCAGCTGCGCGGCAACGAATTACTCGTTGAGGCGCAACGACTGGAACAACGCACCCGCTACGATCTGGAAATGATCCGGGAGCTGGGCTACTGCAACGGTATTGAAAACTACTCTCGCTACCTCTCCGGCCGTGAACCCGGCGAGCCGCCGCCCACCCTGTTTGACTACCTGCCCGATAACGCTCTGGTCGTGATCGACGAATCCCACGTCACCATTCCGCAAATCGGCGCCATGTATAAAGGCGACCGCTCGCGCAAGGAAACCCTGGTGCAATACGGATTCCGGCTGCCCTCCGCGCTCGACAACCGGCCGATGCGCTTTGAGGAATGGGAACGACTGGTTCCGCAATTAATCCTCGTCTCCGCCACCCCCGGCCCCTATGAGGAAGAGAAATCCGCCCGGGTGGTCGAACAGGTGGTGCGCCCTACCGGCTTGGTCGATCCGGAAGTTGAAATCCGCCCGGCAACCACCCAGGTTGACGACCTGCTATCCGAGATCAACAAACGCATCGCGGTCAAAGAGCGAGTACTGGTCACCACCCTGACCAAGCGCATGGCCGAGGACCTGTCCGAGTACCTGGACGAGCACCAGGTTCGCTGCCGCTACCTGCACTCCGACATCGACACCGTAGAGCGAGTGGAAATAATTCGCGACCTCCGCTTGGGCAAGTTCGATGTGCTGGTGGGCATCAACCTGCTGCGGGAAGGTCTGGATATGCCAGAGGTGTCCCTGGTCGCCATTCTCGATGCCGACAAAGAGGGCTTCCTGCGCTCGGAGCGCTCCCTGATCCAAACCATCGGCCGCGCCGCGCGCAACCTCAATGGCAAGGCCATTCTCTACGCCGATCGCATGACCGGATCGATGCAACGCGCCATCGACGAGACCGAGCGCCGCCGCACCAAGCAAATTGCCCACAATGAAGAGCACGGCATCACTCCAAAGGGCGTACAAAAGAGTGTTGCCGATATTCTGGAGGCCGGCGCCGCGCCTGGCGCCAAGGCAACTCGCAAACGCGGCGATAAACGCAAAGTCGCCGAACCCGGTGCGGATTACCTGACTGACATTGCGGCGCTCTCCCCCGCTGAATTGAGCAAGCAAATCAAAGCCATGGAAGAGCAGATGCTCGAACACGCGAAAAATCTCGAGTTCGAAGCCGCCGCGCAACTGCGCGACAGGCTCTCGGAGGTCAAACAGCGCATGTTTATCTCAGCGGACTAAATGGGTCTTGTACTCACCCGGTGAGCTGATTATAATGCGCGCCTTCTTAATACGACCGTAGCTCAGTTGGTTAGAGCATCACCTTGACATGGTGG
This sequence comes from Spongiibacteraceae bacterium, assembly GCA_041546665.1. Lineage (GTDB taxonomy): Bacteria > Pseudomonadota > Gammaproteobacteria > Pseudomonadales > Spongiibacteraceae > Spongiibacter. The sequence goes on from JBFEVY010000392.1 coordinate 2,781, forward strand.
GGGTCGGTGGTTCGAATCCACTC
>JBFEVY010000311.1:0-4217 GCA_041546665.1 Spongiibacteraceae bacterium
ACCGCCGCCAAAAATCAGCACATGACCAGGATCGAGCCCCGCAACCGAACCCAGTAACACCCCGGAACCGCCCTGGGCCTTCTCCAGACAATGCGCCCCCGCCTGTACCGCGATCCGGCCGGCAATCTCGCTCATCGGCTTTAACAGCGGCAGGCGGCCCTCAGCATCGGTCACCGTTTCATAAGCTATGCAGGTCGCACCACTGGCCAGCAGCGCATCGGTAAGTGCCCGCGCAGGCGCCAGGTGTAAATAGCAGAACAGAGTTAGCCCCGGCCTGAGCAGGGAATACTCCTCCGGTTGAGGTTCCTTGACCTTCACCACCAGTTCCGCGTCGGCGTATAGCCGCTCCACGTCATTCACTATACGGGCACCGGCGTTGCGGTAGGCGTCATCGCTAAAGCCCGAGCCCTCACCCCCCCCGGTTTCAACCAGCACCTCATGGCCGGCGCGGGTCAACGCCGCGACCGCCGAGACCGTCAAACCCACTCGATATTCCTGCGCTTTGACTTCCACTGGTACCGCTATACGCACAGCTTACTCCTCACAACAAATACACATCCTAACTATAGTGATATGCCATGTTTTAGCGTAAGTCAAAGCGGACAAATACAGATAGGCAGGCAAAATGCCAGCGGCAAACGCACACAGCGGCCTAAGGCCCCCGCCGCGCAGTGCTCCGCCAATCCAGAGCCGCCGCCAGCAGTGCGAGCACTATCACGGTGATTGCGGCAAACGCAGCCAACTCAAGACCAAAAATGGTCGCGCTGGTATTGCCCGACAGAATTGAACCGCCGTACAGCCCCTCGGTCAGGTGGGCAAACAGGGCGCCGCCCATCACCATGATCGACAGCACACTTGCCATGCGAATATCCTCCTTGACCCAGGAGAGCCACAGACACAGCAGCCCCAGCATACAGTTCGTCGCCAACTGCCACACTTCATGCAAGCGCGCGTGAGCGGGCCACGCCGGGTTAAACACATGGGACGGGTTCAACTCGAGAATGGGGATCACAAGTAAAAACACCAGTACCCCAAGGGTAACAAGCCCCTTTGCGAGCATCGTCATCTACTCCTCCTACAATTCAGTGGTAACGGCGCTACACCGCCATTCCCATTTCATTCCCATTGCCAATGGGGCCCCAGGCACCACTGGCAGCGGCCTTTTCTGCGTATTCGCGAAACGTGCGGGGACGCCGCCCAAGGGCGTCGTCAACGCCATTTGCGACCCGACTGTTGCGACCGTCCATCACCACTGCAAACAGCTCGTTCATCAGCCACAATTCCGCTTCCGACAGCCCAACCTGGCCTAGGCCGCCGAGAAACTCGTCAATGGAAATCGGCAGGAATTCGATGGGTTTCTGCAACACCTCGGCAAGGATCTCAACGCAACCCCGAAAGCTCAGCAATTCAGGACCGGTCACTTCAAACAGGCGATTGCCGAGTTCCGGCTTGGTGAGACAGGCCGCCGCAACCTCGGCAATATCATCGACATCGATGAACGGCTCCGGAATATCACCCGCGGGCAGGGCGAGCTGGCCGCTGATAACACCCTCAATCAAAAACCCCTCGCTGAAATTCTGGACAAACCAACTGGCGCGCACCACATTCCAGCGCAAGCCACTGTTCATCACCAGCCGCTCCGCCCGCTCGGCGCCCTCCTCACCGCGCCCGGATAGCAACACCAGGTGGCGAATACCCGCATTCCGGGCCTGACGAATAAATTCGGCAATCGCCCCCTCGGCGGCCGGTATCGCCAGGTCCGGCTGAAAACAAACGTAGGCCGAGTCACAGCCCGCCATCACCTCAGACCAGGCCCCCGGCTCGCCCCAGTCAAACGCTGGCAGCGTACAGCGTGAGACCGCGCGGGTCTCGCGGCCCGCCCGCTGCAACAGGGCCTCGACCCGCGAACCCGTCTTGCCGTTTTTACCAATAATTAACGTGCGTGATGTCATCCGATTACCCTCCAAACGTGAATTTTCGCTTGCGCCCTGTGACGCACGGCCAGTATTCTTGTTTTGAAGTAGATTCTTAATACCTAAAAAGCCATTAAAATTGATTATTCGTCCATCCCCTTAACAACAGCCACTTTTATCGAGACAGTGCCATGACCAGCCCAGCGCCCGACTTCCCCAAGGCAAACGACCCCCTCGGCGAACTCCTGCACCAGTTGCGCCTGGATGGCAGCCTCTATTGCCGCTCCAGTTTGAGGGGAACCTGGTCACTGGCAATGCCCGTGCTACCGGGCAAAATGATGTTTCACATCATCACCACCGGCCGGTGTTGGCTGGAAGTTGAAGGAGAAGCGCCGCGATTACTGGAACAGGGCGCGCTGGTCCTGATTCCCCACGGCCGCGGCCACACCGTCAGCAGCGAGCCCGCCCTGCCCGCCACCCCCTTATTTGACGCGGGAGTCCAGAAAATCAGCGAGCGTTACGAAGTGCTGGACATCTCCGGCGACGGCGACCTCACCGAGCTCACCTGCGGTGTGGTGGGGTTTGACCAGTTTGTGGGCAAGCAACTGATAAACCAGTTGCCCCCGGTACTGGTATTGGAGCAACTCGATCGCAGCAGCGAAGCCTGGATCAGCAGCAGCCTGGAGTTTATCGGCAACGAGGCCCGCCACCTTCGCCCCGGTGGCGAGACCATCATTACGCACCTGGCCGATATTCTGGTGATACAACTGATTCGCCACTGGATGGAACAATCGCCGGAAGCCTCCCGGGGCTGGTTGGGCGCACTGCGAAACCGGCACATCGGTCTGGCGCTGCGCGCCATTCACCACAACCCGGAACAAAACTGGACCGTGGACTCCCTCGCCAGGGAGTGCGGCATGTCCCGGTCCGGCTTTTCCGCCCTGTTCACCAAACTGGTCGGCAACAGCGTCAAACACTATCTGACAGAGTGGCGGATGAACCTCGCCCAACAGCGCCTGAAACAAAAAAACGAGCCCCTGGCCGTACTCGCAGAAGAGCTGGGCTATCAATCAGAGGCGGCATTTTCCCGCGCATTTAAGCGGGTGATGGGCGTTTCTCCGGGCCGGGTCAAAGCTCTGTCCGGCACCCACTAACCCCCTCACTTTAGTGGCTTTTTTTCGCAGCGACACTCCGCCCCAAACCTACTCGTCAAGGTAGTTAAAAACCTGACTCTAGCCACCTACATTACGCCCTGCAGCAATATGCTGACTCACTGGCAATAAACAAAAATATTTAGTGAATAAAGGTGTAAGCATTATGAATTCAAGCGAGCTTGAAAACCGCGTTCAATATTTAACCGACCAGGAAGCCATCCGCCGCCTCAAACATTATCACTACTGCCACTGCGTTGACCGAATGGTTGCGGGCGAGACCGCCGCGGGCGATGAACTGACCGCGCGCTTTTGCGAAGACATTGTTGCCGACTTCACCGGCTTCCCGGTCGCCGAGGGGCAAGCCGCCGTGATCGAATTCTATACCCAGGTGGTACCGTCAATCTTATCCTGGTGCCAGCACCGGGTAATGAACGAAGTGATCGATATCGACGGCGACACCGCCACGGCGTCCTGGTACGTGGACGTGCCCTCGATGTTTCGTGACAACAATGTCAGCGGTGTTTCAGGAAGCGGCGTGATCTCCGGACGCTACGAGGAAACCTACGTTAAAATCGACGGCCAGTGGAAATGGAAGAAAATAGTCGCCCTGCTGGATGTCTTTAACGACACGGAAAGCCACTGGCGCAACGCCACCCACGTATTCAGTAACCGCTAGGCGCCGCCCGAGCACTCCAACGCAGCGGTGAACATCCAGAAAACTACTGTTCACCGCTGCGGTTCTGGCGAGGCCTTACAAGCCTTGTTCCTGATACTGGCTCAGCGCCTGCATCGCTTCAATGCCGTACACCACCGATGGACCGCCGCCCATCAAAATCGCCACCGATACCGTTTCAGCAATCTCCTCCTGCGTGGCCCCCGCCGCCATCGCATCGTGAACATGAAAGGAGATACAACCGTCACAGCGAACCGTTATCGCAATCCCCAGGGCAATCAGCTCCTTGGTTTTTCCGTCCAGAGCCCCGTTCTTAAGACTGGCCTCGTGCAAGGCACCAAAGCCCTGCATCACGTCGGGAACAGCTGCTCCCAGCTTCTCCATCCAGTCGTTTAACTCTTTAAAGTGTTGCGGGAAATTCTTCATTGCGCCCTCCAGGCAACTAGCGATATTCACAGTATGGTAGCGCAGCCTATC
>JBFEVY010000189.1:0-7058 GCA_041546665.1 Spongiibacteraceae bacterium
AATGCGAGTAGTGAAACTGTTTACGCTGCTGATGATGTTCGCAGCGGCAATGGCACAGGCTGAGATAGAGGGGCAGAAACTAAAGCTGCCAGACGGCTTGGGTAGTGCTGTACTGTACCGCGCGGAGCCGACCGAAGACCTTAAGCCCGCTGTTATTGTGGTTCACGAGTGGTGGGGCCTGAATGACTACGCGCGGTCGCGCGCGGAGCAACTGGCGGAGGCGGGCTACACTGCAATCGCCCTGGACATGTATGGCACTGGCAAGGTTGCAGATCACCCCAAGGATGCGCAGGCCTTTATGCAGGCGGCGATGGCGGAGCCCAAGAAAATGAATGCCCGCTTTGATACCGCGATGATGATTCTGCGTCAGCAGCGTGGGGTGAACAATAACCGCATCTACGCCATTGGCTACTGTTTTGGTGGTGGTGTGGTGCTCAATCAGGCGCGACGCGGTGTCGATCTCGCCGGGGTGGCAAGCTTCCACGGCGCGCTTGGTGCGGATGAATCGATGCCCCGCGGCACAATCAAAGCCAAGATTCTTGTGGCAACGGGTGCGGCCGACCCCTTTGCACCACCCGAGCAGGTCGGCGCCTTTGTTCAGGAAATGGTCGCCGCTGGAGCGGATCTGGAGCTGCTGAGTTTTCCCGGTGTGAAGCACAGTTTTACCAACCCCGGAGCGACCGCCGTGGGTGAAAAATTCAATATGCCCCTGGCTTACGACGCCAAGGCAGACCGCGAAAGTTGGGCTGCCTTGATGGGTATGCTGGCTGACTAAGTGTGTTTTTGGCAGAAAATCAGGGTTGTGTTGAGTTGCTGCGGTAATGGCTGAACAAAAACCCGGGCTGGGAAGGCTCAAAACCGGCGGTCTGGCGCGGCGTTTGGAATTGTCGAAGGCTGGGCTTCGCTACGGTAGTCGTGCACTGCGTCAGTCGATCTGGGAGCGTATTGGCGGTGATGCTGAACAACACCAGCAACGCCGCCAGGAGAATATCGACTTCTTTATCGCCGAGCTGGGCAAGCTCAAGGGCAGCGTGGTCAAGATAGGTCAAATTATGGCGACCTACAGCGACTATATCCTGCCTCCGGAAGTGGCCGAGGCGCTTCACTCCCTCGAGGACGACACGCCGCCGATGGCCTGGCCGCCGATTGAAAAACTTCTGTTGGCGGAGTTGGGCGAACAGCGGATGGCTGAACTGGAGATTGAGAGCGCGCCGCTGGCGGCGGCCTCCCTTGGTCAGGTGCACCGAGCGCGGCTGCGCGAAACCGGGGAGGAGCTTTGTCTCAAGGTGCAGTACCCCGGGGTGGATAGCACGATAGATGCGGATTTTTCCGCCATTATCATGCTGCTGAAGATCTCGCGTCTGCTGGACTCCACCCGAAATATTGACGAGTGGTTTGGCGATATCCGCGAGCTGCTCCATAAAGAAGTGGACTACGAGCAGGAGCGGCGGGATCTGGATTTTGTCGCCAGTCATCTGGCGTCCGACCCGCGCTATTGTGTGCCGCGCAGTTTCCCGCGCTACTGTACCCGCCGGGTGCTGGCGATGAGCTATGAAGCCTCCGAGGCGGTGGGCAGCGATGCTGTCTTGGGTTTGTCTCAGGCGCGCAGGGACCGTCTGGGCGCGGCGATACTCGAAACGTTTCTCCTCGAACTTTTCGATTGGCAACGCCTGCAAACCGATCCCAATTTTGGCAATTTCCGCGTGCGCATCGACGAGCAGGGTGAGCATGACCGCCTCGTATTACTGGACTTTGGCGCTATGCGGATGTTGGCTGAGCCCTTTGCCAGCGAATTCTGCGAGATGCTGGATGCAGCCTACCGGCGTGACCGGGAGGCCTTTCTGGAAAGGTCGGTGAGTCTGGGTTTTATGAAGCCCCATTTCCCCGAGGCGGTATTGAGTAATTTTGCCGATATCGGCATGGATATCGCGGAGCCCCTGCGGGCGGTCGATGACACTGTGCCGCGCGGCGCGTTAAATGCTGAGGGGGTTTACCATTGGCGTAGCAGCAACCTGCCGAAACGGATTGCCAAGCGCGCTGTTGCCGCGTCGATAAGCCGGTACTTTGCGTTGCCGCCCAAGGATTTTCTGTACGTGATGCGCAAGTTGATGGGGGTGTATGCCCTGATTGCGCTGCTGGATGCGCAGTTTGATGGCGAGCCGGTCTACTTGAAAGTTAAAGCCGCCGTTGCGCGGAATGCCAGGCGTTGAATTTCAAATAAAAAGATTCATCGCTGATTCGGGTGGTAGGTTGCTGTTGAGCCCTAGGGGCGAGGCGCAACATAGCCAAGCGCTGCGTCCAACGTTGCGCTTCGCTTTGCTCAGCGGCAACCTACAACCTACAACAGCTACCCTCTGTCCACCAATATTTACCATGAACCAAAAAAAGGGGCCACATTGTGGCCCCAAATCAGAGAGTACAGAGATAAGTCACAGGCTTTGAGCCTGGAGACCTTGGATAGTTCCTTTACATCATGGTTTGCGCAATGCCTTCGATATCCAGAATCAGGGTGACGGTGCGGGACGCCGGGCCCAGATCGAAGTTAATGCCGAAATCCTTGAGCGCGAATTGTGTTTCGCCGTGGAAGCCCTGCCGGTATCCGCCCCAGGGGTCTTTACCGCCACCCACTTCACTGACGTCGATGGTGATTTCGCGGGTGATGCCATGCAGGGTTAGATTGCCTACCAGTTTGGCCTTGCCTTCTCCCAGCGGGGTGAAGCTGGTGCTGACAAATTCCGCTTTCGGGTATTTGTCGGTGTGCAGAAAACGCTCGTCCCGCAGATGTTTGTCGCGTTCCGCGTGGTTGCTGTTCAGGCTGGTGGTATCGATTACAACTTTCACTGATGAGGCTTCGGGCTTCTCCGGGTCGTAGTTGAAGCTGCCCTCAAATTTATCGAAGCGGCCATACAGCCAGCTATAGCCAAGGTGTTGAATTTTAAACTGAATAAAAGCGTGAGCGCCGGCGGTGTCGATTTTGTATTGCGCAGCGTGAAGATGGCTGCTGAGACTCAGCAGCGCAATAAAACTTAAAGCGAGCAGTTTTTTCATCATGCGATTCCTTCTTGATTGCGGTCTATTCAGGGTTTGTCGGCTGTGCCGAGCATCTTTTTGAGCGTGTTATCTCTATCGATCAGGTGATGTTTGAGCGCTGCCAGGGCGTGAAATCCGGCGAGGCCGATCAGTATCCAGGCGAGAATTTCATGGATTTCGCCGGCGACATCCTCTTGGTCCGGCAGGCCGTGCAGGGTGGCGGGCACCTCAAACCAGTTGAAGACCTCAATGGCGCGGCCGTCGGCGGTGGAAATCAGATAGCCGGCGACCATTAACAGCAGCAGCAGAATATAGAGGGCAATATGGGTCAGGTGGGCGGTTTTAATCTCCCAGGGGGCCATGCCGTCGGCGTCGCGGGGGCGGACATTGCCCATTCGCCACACCATGCGAAAGATCAGCGCGGCAAATAACAGCAGGCCGATACTTTTATGCAGTAGCGGGCCCTTGCGATACCAGGCGTCGTAGTACGACAAGTCGCTCATCCACAATCCCAGGCCAAACATGCCGATAATGGCAACGGCCATGAGCCAGTGAAGTAGTATGCTGACCCAGCCGTAGCTGTTGACGGTATTTTTGAGCGGCATAGTGAGTTTCCGATTCAGTTCAGAATGTCAGTATAGAAAGAATTTTCTGATATAAAATGAAAAATTCTAGCCAATTAGATCAGAAATATTGATCAAATTGTGTGTCAGCTTGGTGACGACGCGAGTATGTCCGCGAGGCGAGCCACCTCCTTGGGGTCTGCGGTGGCGGGAACCAGCTGGATTTCGTCGCAGCCTAATTCGGCAATGGCGGCGATACCCTCGCGAACGGCTACAGGGTCGTACATTTTCATGCCCCGGGCAATCTTGCGGGCTTCGTCTTCACCGAAAATTTTCAGGTAGTCAAACACATAGTCTTGCAATGACGCTGCGGCGTTGTCGCCCAGTGAATACCAGAACCCTCCCATGCGATAGGGTTTTTCAGTGCGGTCGGCCTTTAACCAGGCCTGATCGGCGGCGTCGAAAAAGTAGCGGATCAGCTCGGCGTTACCGTCCATGGCAAAGCCGTAAAGACCGTCTGCCCACTTTGCAACCCGCGCAATGCTCTTGGGACCCATGGCGCCGGCGAGAATGGGCGGACCGCCGGCCTGGATGGGCTCTGGGCCAATTTCGTCAAAGCCGTCAAGCTGTTCGCCGCGCCAGATGCGTTTCATCAGGGCGATCTGGTCGTCCATGCGCTGAAAACGACCCTTCATCTCGGCGCCCAGCGCCTGGTAGTCCTTTTCGCGTCCGCCTACACCCACCGTCAAAGTGACGCGTCCATCGGATAAAATGTCGAGGGTGGCAATCTCCTTTGCGGCCTGTACCGCGCTGTGCATGGGTAACACGTAGAGGGAGGGGATGATGCGAACCCGTTCGGTGCTAGCGGCAGCAAAGGCGAGAATATTGCGCATTTCCATACTGTAGCCAGTAATGCGTTCACCACAGGACATACTGTGAAAGGGCCCCTGGTCGATGGCGCGACACCAGTCTAGAAAAGTCTGGCGGCTGAGACCGCGTTTCATATAAGGCAGGCAAACACCGATTTTCATTATGACCTCTAGCGAAATTTTTATGGTTTTATTGTTATACGGTTTATTCTCAAGGTATGCGTCATCGTATTGGAGTAGGTTGAAAAAAGCTCCAATTTGTAGGGAATTCAGTATAAGAAACCGGAGTGGTCTAAAGGCGCTCCAGACAGCATTACACATTACTGTATCGAGGCTTTCATGAGCGATTTTTTGGTTTATGCCTACCAGTTGGATGGCAAGGGTTCGGCCACGGCCCTGAGCAAGGACGAGGTACTCAATTGGCGTCCGGGCAAGGGGATTTTGTGGCTTCATCTGGATTACAGCCACCCGGAGGCGCGGGCCTGGTTGGAAGCGACACAAAACCTTGATGATATTGCGCTCAGTGCACTCACCTCAGAAGAGGCCAGGCCTCGGGCGGCGGCGCATAGCGGCGGCTTGTTGATGGCCCTTCGCGGCGTAAATCTGAACCCCAATGCCGATCCAGAGGACATGGTGTCGATTCGGTTGTTTGTAGAACAGAACCGGATTATCAGCAGCCGCAAGCGCCGCTTGTTGTCGGTGGACGATATCGTGGCCCAGCTCAAGGCCGGAGAGGGGCCAGAGAGCAGCGGGGATTTTGTGGCGACACTGTGTGACCGTCTGGTTCGTCGTATTTCCGGCCCGGTGGACGATGCAGAAGATCGCCTGGATAGCCTGGAAGAGTCGCTGCTGACCATCGAGCGCTCCAAACTTCGCAATGAACTCGGCAGCCTGCGACGGCAGTGTATTACTCTGCGGCGTTATCTTGCCCCGCAGCGGGAGGCGTTGGGCTGGATATTCAGCGAGCGGGTGAGTTGGTTTGGTGATGCCGAGCGCCTGCGGGTCAGGGAAAGCGGTGACCGGCTCAGTCAGTATATTGAGGCGTTGGACAGTATTCGCGAGCGCGCGGCGGTGACTCAAGAGGAGTTGATCAACCAGATATCGGAAGAGTCGAACAACCGCATGTATATCCTGTCGATTGTCTCGGCGGTGTTTCTGCCTCTGGGGTTTGCGACCGGCCTTCTCGGAGTCAATGTCGGCGGAATCCCCGGCGCGGATGACGACAATGCCTTCCTGGTTTTTATCGGGATCATGGTATTGATAGCCGGGGGAATGCTGGCCTATTTCCGCTATAAGAAATGGGTGTAAGGGCGTGGCTGGTCTTTGATTGAATGGGGCTTTGCAAAAACCAAAACTTGATATATGGTTGATTAGTCAAATATATATCAAGGAGTTGCTATGTCGGGCCAAGCCTTAAGTTCCACTTTTGTCGTGCGTAATGCACTGCTGGCATCCAAGCTGGCCAAGCGCGCGGGTGTTCGCCTTAGCGCGCATGGCATCAGTCTTTCTGAGTATCTGGTTATGGATTATCTGGACGCCTCACCCCGCAAGGCGGTACCTCGGGTGGAGTTGGCCGAGCATCTGGGTATGAGTGCTTCGGGGGTGACGCGGCTTGTTGCTCCGATGGAGAAAAATCATATCCTGGAAAAGGAAATCAACCCGCGTGATGCTCGGCAAAGCCTTGTTAAATTAACCGCGACCGGACAAACCCTGTTCAATGAGACCAGTGCGAGCTTCGAGCATATTGCCGGTGACCTGGTGAGTCGCCTGAGTGAAAATCAATTGAAGAAATTGCTCGAACTCTACGAGCAGCTACTTTAAAAGCGTAAGTGACGGCTAACAACGTGGTGTGCGGAGGAGGTAAAAGAAGGCAGGCGAGAACGCCTGCCGACGGCTTAGCAGGTTACGCTTTGAGGTTTTCCAGCAGGGTTTTTACCGGTTCGACCTGGTTCATCGTATAGAAGTGGATGCCGGGGGCGCCGCCTTCTATCAGGATGTGGCACAGCTCGCTGACAAATTCATTGCCGAATTTGACGATGCTGTCAGTGTCCTGTCCGTAAGCTTCCAGTTTATGGGCCAGCCAGCGGGGAATTTCTGCACCGCAATTGCGGGAGAAACGCGCCAGGTTGGTGTAGTTGGTAATCGGCATGATGCCAGGGTAGATCGGCTTGTCGATACCGGCCTTGTCACAGGCGTCGAGAAAGTAAAAATAGGCGTCCGCATTAAAGAAATACTGAGTGATCGCGCTGTTGGCGCCGGCATCCAGTTTGTCTTTCAGAAAGTTGACGTCGGCCTGATAGCTGGGCGCATCGGGGTGAATTTCCGGATAGGCCGCAACCTCAATCTCAAAATGGTCGCCGGTGTGCTTGCGGATAAACTCGACCAATTCCCGGGCGTATACCAGGCGCGTTGCACCCATACCGGAGGGCAGGTCGCCGCGCAGGGCAACAATACGGTCGATGCCGTTTTTCTGGTAGTCCTGAATCAGCGACAGCACCGTGCTTTCGTCGTCACCTCCAAAGGAGAGGTGAGGCGCAACGGACAGGCCTGCCTGCTTGGTATCGAGGACAATATCGCGGGGGTTGTCGCGGGTGGA
>JBFEVY010000234.1:0-5721 GCA_041546665.1 Spongiibacteraceae bacterium
AATCCGCACTTGTAAATACCCTGTAGATGGCATCCTTGGGGTCGTGGCGCGGTGTTATCGTCTGGCGTACTACTAGAAAAATGTTTGAGCGCCATGGAACACTCCCGAGCAATAGAAAATCTTATTTACCGTTACGCTGAACTACTTGATCTCGGTGAGATTGAGCAAATGTCGGAGCTGTTTTCCCACGCCCAGTTGTTGGGGCCCGAGGGGGAGTTATTGGCTAAGGGGCAGCAGCAGGTCGATGCGGTATTTCGATCCTTTATTAAACTTCACGACGGGAATCCGTATACCCACCACGTGACCAGTAACGTGATAATCGAACTTGATCTTCCAGTGGGGCGAGCAGCGGCAAGGTCCTATTTCACGGTGTATCAGGCGACGGAATCGCTGCCAATGCAGGCGGTAATTGCCGGGCGCTATCATGATACCTTTCGCTACGTTGAGGGGCGCTGGCGGTTTGAAAGCCGGCGAATGGTGCCGCGCCTGGTGGGGGACTTAAGTCAGCATCGCCAGCCCGACGCGATAGAGGTGCCCTGATGCGTCGATTTGACGATAAGGTCGTCATTGTTACCGGAGCGGCTTCAGGTATTGGGGAGGCGACGGCGTTGCGTATGGCGAGTGAGGGAGCCAGCCTGGCGATTGCCGATAGAGATGCGGAAGGTTTGGCGAATACCCAGGCGCAGTGCCGCGAATTGGGTGCCAATGTGCTGGCACTCGAATGTGACCTCAGCGAACACCCGGCCTGCGAGGGGATGGTGTCTGCGGCTGTTGAGCACTTTGGGCACCTGGATGTCCTGTGCAATATCGCTGGCATTGCCCAATTCAAACACTTCACAGAGATCTCCGTTGCCGAGTGGCAGCGTATGTTAGCAGTGAACCTTTCCAGTGTGTTTTATCTCTGTCAGCTGGCGATGCCGGAATTGGTCAAGACTCGGGGCAATATCGTGAATCTCGCGTCGTCTGCGGCCTTGGTTGGGCAGGCCTATAATGCATCCTACTGTGCGACAAAAGCGGCTGTAATGAATCTCAGCAAAGCTCTCGCGGTAGAGTTTGCCGGAGCAAAAGTTCGGATAAACGCACTTTGCCCTGGCAGTGTGAAGACACCGTTGGTCAGCAATCTGGAATTTCCGAAGGATATTGATTCCAATCTATTGGGTAAGCTGTTTCCGCTTCTTGAGGCGGCAGAGCCCGCTGAAATTGCTGCGGCCATCGCATATCTCGCCTCAGACGAAGCGCGGTTTATTACCGGCGCAGCGCTCTCCATTGATGGTGGACAGGTCGCGTGTTAGCGCGCTGCGCGAAGCGGATTGTCCTGCTATTGCAGGTTTTATTTTCCTGATCTCCATTTGCTTTAGCTGCCTCTAAAGGAAAAGGTTATAAAGCGATAATTGGCGGGTCCGCTGTAATCGGGTCGTCTACACTTGATTTCTCGAATAAATACCCTACACTGGATTACACGAAACACAGAGTCAGTTTAGAGCAGTAGCTCTTTTCAATCCGTCCGGCACTGTTATTTGCAGCGTAAAACCACGTGGCAATCAGTGAGCAAGTAGGGCGTCATAGTCGCGTAGTTTGCGGCTTTTAGCGGCAGCGCACGGGTTACATTGCTGCCAACACAATTTAAATTTTCAGTAGTCTAAGTAGATCTATGTCCGATTTTTGGCTTGCTACGATGACCACCGCGCGGCAACTGCGTCACGAGTTGCATCAACATCCTGAACTTGGATGGCAAGAACGACAAACCGCGCAAAAGATTCGTGATGTACTGCAACATTGGCAAATTCCATGGCGTGCTTGTGCCGATACCGGCACGGTGGCAACGCTAGGCCAGCCTGGAAGTGGCCAGCATATCGCATTGCGCGGTGATATCGACGCGCTGCCTATTCATGAACTTAATGAAATTCCCTACCGTTCCTGTCACGACGGCAGAATGCATGCCTGTGGTCACGACGGCCACACGGCTACCTTGTTAGCGACGGCGAAATGGTTAAAAGCAAACGAAAATAGCCTTCAAAATCAGGTTTCGCTTATCTTTCAACCCGCAGAGGAAGGTGGGCACGGCGCTAAAAAAATGATCGAAGACGGCGCCTTAGAGGGTGTCGATGTTATTTATGGTTGGCACAATTGGCCGGCAATTGATTTTGCCAAGCTGGCCTGCCCCCAAGGCATTGTGATGTGCGGCAACGGGACTTTTAGTATCGATGTCAGCGGTGTGGGTGGTCACGCAAGCCAGCCCGATTTATGTCGCAATCCCGTTCTCGCTGCCAGCGCGATTGTGCTGGCCCTACAGAATATCACTTCGCTACATCTGCCTGCGCAATCAAGTGCTGTGCTTACAACGACTTCTATCGAGGCGCCGAGTGGCCCGACAACCATTCCTGACAAGGCGATAATTTCTGGAAGTATTCGTGTTCCAAGCCAGGATATTAGAGCCAAACTGAACGAACAGATTATAAAAATTTCAGAGAATGTGGCGGCAAGTTACGGTGTGAGTGCAAAGGTCAGTATCTTTGATCGATATAACGCCACAATTAATCATGCGGCACCCTCACAGTGCGTTAGGAATACCTGGATTGATTTATTTGGTCCAGATTCGCTCAACGAAAATATCGCTATCCCTGTTATGGCCTCTGAGGATTTTAGTTACTACCTTCAGGAAATTCCTGGGGCCTATGCGCTGGTAGGTGCAGGAGGAGCGGGCGAACGCTATCCCTGTCACAGCGCCCATTATGATTTTAACGACAGACTTATACCGTTAGTTGCAAAGCTTTATTCAAATCTTGTGGGGGTTGCTACGCCAAAATAGCCCGGCTTGATATTTGCAGGTCCTGTAAGTGATCGTCTATCTCAGTAGAAAGGAGCACTCTATGACTATTTTCGAAGCGCGTGAATCTGATATCCGGGCGTATTGCCGGGTTTATCCAGCGGTATTCGATACCGCTAAGAATGCGCGGCAGACTGACGAAAACGGAAAGCAGTATATCGATTTTTTTGCTGGCGCCGGAGTCCTTAATTTTGGCCATAACAATGAGAAAATGAAGGCGGCAATGATTGCCTATCTACAGCGAGACGGGGTCTTGCACAGTCTGGATCTTCATACTTCGGCGAAACGCCAGTTTATGGAAAATTTTGTTGAGACCATTTTGGAGCCGCGGGGCATGCCTCACAAACTTCAGTTTATGGGGCCGACAGGAACCAACGCGGTTGAGGCCGCACTCAAACTGGCGCGACGCGCCACGGGGCGCAAACAAATTGTCGCCTTCAGTAAAGGGTTTCACGGTATGACCCTCGGTTCTCTGGCTTGCACAGCCAATGAATATTTTCGTGGCGCTGCGGGGGTGGAGCTACAGAACGTCGTGCATCACCCCTTTGGTTGCGAAACAAAATGCCTGGGTTGTGAGATGAATTGTGGCTTGGGAAGCATAGAAAATATGCGCGCCCAGTTTCTGGAAGGCTCTAGTGGCTGTGAAAAGCCCGCGGCATTTTTGGTTGAAACCATTCAGGCTGAAGGCGGCGTCAATGTTGCCAGTAAAGAGTGGTTGCAGGCCTTGCAGGCGTTGGCTAAGGATATTGGCGCACTACTGATAGTAGACGAGATTCAAGTGGGCTGCGGTCGCACGGGCTCGTACTTCAGCTTTGATGACTGCGGAATTTCCCCGGATATTGTCTGTCTTGCAAAAGGTGTCGGCGGGATGGGAACCCCAATGGCGCTTAACCTCGTAAAGCCCGAATATGATAAACATTGGTCACCGGGCGAGCATACCGGAACGTTTCGCGGCCAGGGTTTGTCCTTCGTTGCGGGCAATGAAGCCCTGAATTATTTTAAAGACGATGCGTTAATGCAGGAGGTGAAAGAGAAATCCCTCGTCATTAAGAACGCATTGACGCCCCTCGCCGAGAAATACAGTGGCGTCGCCGTGCGGGGTAAAGGGATGATATTTGCTCTGGATATCGGTAACGGCGACACGGTGAAACCGATTATTGATAAGTGTTTTGAAGCGGGTTTGTTGGTGTCCTCCTGTGGCAGCGGCGGTCGTGTTATCAAGATTATTCCGCCTTTGACGATTCCCTACGAAGATCTTGAGCAGGGCTTAGCGGTTCTCGTAGAAAAAACCCGGGAAATTTTGGAGGTGGCCGCATGAGAAAACGCGATGATATGACCTTTGAAAATGACGAATATGAATCGCGAATAAGCGCGCTGCGGGGGCGAATTGCCGAGCGACAGCTTGATGCGGTAGTGATAACTGATCCGGAAAATATAATGTATTTAACGGATTATCAGACCACGGGGTACTCGTTTTTTCAGTGTCTGGTTGTACCGCTGGAGCAGGAACCCTTTATGATTACCCGAGCGATGGAAGAGTCGAACGTAATCGCCCGAACTTGGGTAGACGTCACTCGGCCCTACGGGGATACCGGTGATGCGATCCAGACGCTGGTGGACGCACTGACGGAGTTTCATCTCGCGGATAAACGTATTGGCTACGAACGCAACAGCTATTTCTTTCCCGCCTATCAGCAGGATCGCATTCGCACCACACTAACCTCCGGGAAATTGCTCGATTGCTTTGGCATTGTTGAGGAAGGGCGTATTTGTAAATCACCGGCGGAAATCGAGGTTATGCGCAAGGCCTCACTGGCTACCGAGGCCGGCATGCGGGCGGGGTTGGCGGTTGCGCAAGCGGGAGTCATTGAAAATGAAATTGGCGCGGCTATCAGTGAGGCGATGTTCCGCGCTGGCGGCGAGCCACCTGCGGTGATGCCCTATGTAACGTCTGGCCCGCGGACCATGATTGGTCACGCGACCTGGGAGGGGCGAACGGTAAAGCCCGGGGAGCATGTCTTTCTTGAAGTGGGGGGCTGTTATCGCCGTTATCACACGGCGATGATGCGCACTGCGATTATGGGCGATCTGACAGACTCAATGTACAAGGCCCAGGAGTGTATGAAAAGAGCTCTGGTGAGCCTGCATCGGGAGGTTAGACCGGGTGTGACAGTGTCGGATATCGACAATATGATTCGCGATATCTGTATGCAGAATGGGGTGGGCGCCCGCCTGATAACCCGCTCGGGTTATGCGATAGGTATTGCTTTTCCACCGAGTTGGGACGAGGGCTATATCGTGAGCCTTAAAGGGGGCGACAGCACGGTGCTGAAAGAGGGAATGACCTTCCACGTGATTCCCTGGCTGTGGGGAGTCGATGGTGACAAGACCTGCGGTATTTCGGACACGATTTATATTACCTCGACAGGGTGTGAATCGTTTTTCAGTCTTGATCGTGATTTTACCGTCAAGCCTGATCAGGCCGCGTCGGCGGTGCCTAATACCGTGACCAAAATAAGCGAGAAATCGTCGTCTTCTAAAGCCAAAGCGGAAAAGGCGGGTGAGTCGTCTGGCCAGGGAGGGAGCGAATGCTAACAGCGGTAAATCCTTTCACAGGTAAAGCCTGCTACACGCTCGAAGGCCTTACTGAGAGCGCATTGCAGGATAAAATTGATCAGGCCAATCAAGCCTTTCCAGACTGGAAAGCGCTTTCATACAGCGCGCGAGCCCAGGTGCTTAATAAGGTGGCGGCGCAGTTGCGCGAAGGCCAGCACCAGCTTGCTCGCTTGATGGCGGAGGAGATGGGCAAACCAGTCAAGGAAGGTCTGGCAGAAGTGGAAAAGTCTGCCTGGTGTGCGGAGTTTTACGCTGAGCACGCTGAGGCCTTTCTGCGG
>JBFEVY010000120.1:0-9650 GCA_041546665.1 Spongiibacteraceae bacterium
AAACCCGACAATTCTCCCCGAGCTATCCACCTCAATCACCCCAAAGCGACCCGCGGCCTCTTCCGTTGATACCTCAAGGCAACTCACCGTCATATCGGCGCCACTTTCAAAATGCTCGGCCAGCAATTCACCGTAATCCATTTTGTAAACATGGTCGCCGGAAAGCACCAGAACATACTCGGGGCGCTCGGCGCGGATAATGTCCATATTCTGCCAAATCGCATCCGCCGTACCGAGGTACCATTGATTCGAATAACGCTGGGACGCTGGCAAAATTTCTATGCCCTCCCCCAGCTCCTTTTTAAAATGGCTCCAGCCCCGCACCAAGTGTCTTACCAGTGAGTGAGATTTGTACTGGGTTAAAACGCCGACATTACGGATACCCGAATTAATACAATTGGATAAAGGAAAATCGATAATCCGATACTTCCCGCCAAAATAAAGCGCGGGCTTGGCACGCCATTGCGTCAATTCGTGCAGGCGAGATCCGCGACCTCCCGCCAATACCAGAGCCAAGGTATTTTTGGTGAGTCGACTGACATAACGTGTACTGAATTCATCCACAACAAACCTCCTGTCCGGCGTCAGGCGCCTCGATACCAGATTTCGTCCCTGTACTGGGCGATGGTACGGTCACTGGAAAACTCCCCACTGCTGGCGGTGTTTAACACCGCCATCTTTGCCCAGTGCGAAGCGTCGGCATAGGCTGCCCCCACCTTGCACTGCGTATCGATATAACTGCGAAAATCCGCCGCGGTCATCCAGGGATCGGTAGGGCTGCGAATCGCCGCCACTATTGGATCAAACAGGCCCTCTTCAAACAGATTGAACTGACCGCTTTGCAATAATTTCATAACGTTGTTCAGGTCAGCATCCGCCGCAATAATAGCGTTGGGGTCGTAGTGGCCGCGCAAAGCTTCCACCTCCGCCGCATCCAGGCCAAACAGGAAGAAGTTTTCTGCGCCAACCGCGTTGCGTATCTCGATATTTGCGCCATCGAGCGTGCCGATAGTGATGGCACCGTTCATCATAAACTTCATATTCCCGGTGCCCGAGGCTTCCTTACCCGCGGTCGAAATCTGTTCTGACAGGTCGGTACCTGGGCAGATGCATTCCATGGCGGTCACCCGGTAATTCGGGAAGAAAGCCACTTTCAACCAGGGAGCCATCCGCGGGTCACGATTGACGACCGTTGCAACGTTGTTGATCAGCTTGATGATCAACTTCGCCATGTAATAACCCGGCGCCGCCTTGCCGCCGATTAACACGCAACGAGGCTGCATACCGGCGGTGTCGCCACGAAGAACCCGGTCGTAGAGGTGGATGATATGCAGCACGTTTAGCAATTGCCTTTTGTATTCGTGAATTCGTTTCACCTGCACATCAAAGATCATATCGACGTCGAATTTCACCTCGCACAACTCGTCGACCAGGGAAGCGAGTCTTTCTTTGTTCTCGCGTTTAATCGCCATAAAGCGCTCGGCAAAGGCGGTATCCTCAGCGTAGGGTTTCAGTCGATCCAACTCTGATAAATCCCGAATCCAGCCGTCGCCGATTGTGTCGACGAGCAGCGCTTTCAAACCGGGGTTACAGTGTGCCAACCAACGCCGAGGCGTCACACCGTTGGTCTTGTTATTGAATCTTTCCGGCCACAGTTCATAAAAGTCATGAAACAGGCCCTTTTTCAAAAGCTTCGTGTGCAGCGCCGCCACACCGTTAACGGAAAAGCTGCCCACTATTGCCAAGTAAGCCATTCTGATTCGGCGGTGATCGCCCTCTTCCACAATAGACATTCGGCGCAGGCGGTCAACATCCCCCGGCCATTTGTCCGCAACGGTGCTGAGAAAACGCGCGTTAATTTCGTAGATAATTTCCAGTGGGCGCGGCAACAACTCTTCAAACAACTCTACAGACCAGGTCTCCAGTGCCTCCGGCAACAGAGTATGATTGGTGTAGGCCATGGTGTTGGACGTAATTTCCCAGGCCTCATTCCAGTTAAATCGGTATTCATCCAGCAACAGGCGCATCAACTCAGCCACGCCAATTGCCGGGTGAGTATCATTCAATTGAAAAACATTGTGCTTGGCAAAGTTTGTGAAATCTCTGCCAAAACGTCGCTCCCAATTGTGCATGGCATCCTGCAAACTTGCTGAGACCAGAAAATACTGTTGTCGCAGCCGCAGCGCCTTACCTTGAACACTGAAATCGTTGGGGTACAACACCATGGTGATCAATTCGGCGCGATTCTTCGCCGCCACAGCGTCGGCATAGTCACCGGCATGAAACTCATCGAGGTTGAATTCGTCAGTTGCCTCAGACTGCCACAGGCGCAGAGTGTTTATCGCTTCATTGCGATAACCGGGAATGGGCACGTCGTAGGGAATGGCCAAGACATCACTGGTATCGACCCAGCGGACATGATGTTCACCTTCTTTATCGCGGAAGTGTTCAGTGTGGCCGCGAAATTTTACAACCTGCGTAAATTCCGGCGTTTCCACTTCCCAGAGGTTGCCGTGCCGCAACCACATATCTGGTCGTTCGACCTGATAGCCGTCACGAATGGATTGCAAAAACATGCCATAGTGATAGCGCAAACCATAACCGGTCACCGGGATATCCAGGGTTGCGCAGCTATCGAGGAAGCAGGCCGCCAGCCGGCCCAGACCGCCGTTGCCCAGACCTGCGTCGACCTCTTCCGATTCCAAATCCTCGAGGGTGCAAGCGTGGGCCTGAAGCGCTTGGCGGACACCGTCCTCAATATCCAGATTCATCACCGCATTGTGCAGACTGCGCCCAACCAGAAACTCCAGGGACAGGTAGCTCACCCGATAGGGGATGTCGTGATGGTTACAACGACTTGTCCGCCACTGCGAAATCAGACGGTCCCGCACGGTCTTCCCAAGCGCCTGGTACAAATAGTGATGGGACTCCATCTCGCAATCGTCCCGCCCCAGTGTCAAATCCAGATGCCGCTGCAGCTCCGCGGCAACACCTTTGTCGTCACCAACAGGCGGTTGAACCTCTGCTTTTTTCATGACAGTTTCCCTACGAGCCGTTAATCGTTGAGTTCCGGAGGCAATGCCCCGGCAGCTAGAATCCGCATTGAATAGGGAGCGAGTGACACCTTCTCACCGCAGTCGATCCAGATACCGTCAAAACCACCTTCCTCTCTCACGGTATCGATCAAATGCCGCCACCGACCAAATTCGCACGCGGGCAATGCAAAATTTCGCGCTTCTTCGTGCGCGTTATAAATTACGAGAAGCAAACATCTTGCCGATGTTTTCCCATGCGGGTGTTCCACCAGCATATAACCCAACAAACGGTTGTGGGTTTCGTGCCAGTGCTCCTCCCGCATTAATTTTCCATCGCCGTTGAGCCACTGGATGCCGTCAATATCTACTGCACCGGGTTTGTGGCGATAGCGATCGGCTTCCAGCACCGGACAAAGCCGGCGCAAGCTCAGCATCGTCTGAGTAAATTCCAACAATGCCTCCGCGTCGCTGGAGCGATTCCAGTCCAACCAGTTCACCGCGTTATCCTGGCAGTAGGCATTATTGTTACCCGCTTGACTGCGCCCGATTTCATCGCCAGCCAAGAGCATTGGCACACCCTGAGACACCAGCAAGGTGGCAATAAAATTGCGTTGCTGCCGACGGCGCAGCGCATTCACCTCGGCATCATCGGTGTCGCCCTCTACTCCGTAGTTACGACTGAAGTTTTCGCGGTGTCCGTCGTTATTCTCTTCCTGATTTCCCTCATTGTGGCGCTGCTCGTAGCTGACGAGATCCCGCAGGGTATAACCGTCGTGACTGGTGACATAATTGACGCTGGCGTAGGGCTTGTGACCGGCGTGTTCGAAAATATCCCCAGAGCCGTGCAGGCGCCGGGCAAGTTCCGGCATCATGCCCTGATCCCCTCGCCAGAAGCGCCGCACAGTGTCACGGTAGCGGTCATTCCACTGCCCCCAGTCCACCGGGAAATTGCCAAGCTGATACCCCCCCGGACCGAGATCCCAGGGCTCAGCGATCATCTTCCGTGTCGACAAAATCGGGTCCTGGGCCATCATTTGAAACAGGGTGGCATTCCGGCTAAACCCGCTTTCCTCACGGCCCATTACCGTCGCCAGGTCGAAGCGAAAACCGTCAACGCCCATTTCCTCGGCCCAATAGCGCAAGCTGTCCATCACCAATTGCGCCACCCGGGGATGACGGAAATTAAAGGTATTTCCGCAGCCGGTGTCATTCACATAGAACCGTTTGTCGCCGGGCAGAAGGTGATAGTAGGCCGCGTTATCAATACCCCGGTAGCACAAGCTCGGCCCGAGATGATTGCCCTCGCAGCTGTGGTTGTAGACCACATCCAGAATTACCTCCAGGCCCGCATCGTGAAAGCGATCCACCATGCGCCTGAATTCCAGAATATCGTCACCGGCGAGATATGTGGAATGCGCGGTAAAAAACGACAGGCTGTTGTAACCCCAAAAATTACTCAGCCCTTTCTTGTGCAAAAATAATTCGTCGATATGAGTATGCACCGGCAGCAGCTCGATACTTGTCACCCCCAGGGCTTTCAGGTAGTCGATCACAGCGCTCTGCCCCATACCCGCAAAAGTGCCGCGTTGCGCTTCAGGGACTGCCGGGTGACGCATCGTAAAACCACGCACATGAGCCTCGTAAAGCACAGTGCGATGCCAGGGTACAAGATGTCGACCTGGGCCACAGCGGTCAGACAAGGCAGTCACTACCGCCTTTGGCATCCATGGTGCGTTGTCCTGCTTGTCAAAGGCGAGCCCTTCGGTGGGGTTGTCATGATCGTAGGAAAAATGCGATTCATGCCACTGAAACCGTCCCTGCAGTTTTTTGGCATAGGGATCCAGCACCAGCTTGTGATGGTTGAAACGGTGGCCACTCCCCGGCTCGTAACTGCCATAGACTCGATAAGCGTAGCGCTGCCCGACACCCACACCCGGCAGGTAGCCGTGCCAGACATCGTGGGTTTTCTCAGGTAACACGATACGGGCAATTTCATGGCGCCCTTCGTCGTCAAACAGACACAGCTCGACCCGCGTTGCATTGCTGGAAAACAGGGCAAAATTGGTGCCCGCCTCGTCGACGGTGGCACCCAGTGGCGACGCATAGCCCGACTGTATCTCTCTCACACGCCACCCTCCTGAATACTTTTGGCCGCAGGTCGGTAGCGCAGATACAAGGTTGCCAGTGGCGGCAGATTCAGCGTTATGGATTGCTCCTGACCATCCCAGGGAACGGACTGGCTATGCTGATCAGCATTTCGATATCCATTACTGCCACCAAATTAGCCGCAGTCGGTGTTGAGAACCTCATAGTATTCCCCAGCGCGGGGGACCCCCAACCGATAGTCCGCGTGTGGCTGCGGGGTGAGATTGGCAATCACCACAATCGGCGCATCATCACCGCCACTGCGCTGCCAGGCAAATACAGACTGCTGGCGGTTATCGAGCTGCAACCATTGAAAGCCGTCGGATTCGCAGTCGCGTTGATAGAGGGCCGGTGTCTGACAATACAACCGGTTCAGTTCCCGAACCAGAGTTTGCATCCCCCGGTGCTTATGTTCAGACAACAAATGCCAATCCAGGCTGCTGTCGTGGTTCCATTCATTGTACTGGGCGAACTCTCCACCCATGAACAATAATTTCTTACCGGGATGCGCCCACATATAGCCATAGAAGGCGCGCAGGTTGGCGAACTTCTGCCAGTCATCTCCAGGCATTTTATTGATCAGAGACCCTTTGCCGTGTACTACCTCGTCATGACTGAGGGGCAAGATAAAATTTTCGCTCCAGGCGTACATAATGCTGAAGGTCATTTCATCCTGATGATACTGGCGGTAAATGCAATCCCGGCTCATATACCTGAGCGAGTCGTTCATCCACCCCATATTCCACTTAAACCCGAAACCGAGTCCACCGCCGTCCACGGGCTTGGTAACGCCGGGCCAGGCGGTAGACTCCTCAGCAATCATCATGACGCCTGGATGGTTGTGATAGAGCCTGGCGTTGACTGTGCGCAGCAACTCCACGGCCTCAAGGTGTTCGCGACCACCGTATTGGTTTGGCGACCACTGGCCTTCCTCCCGACTGTAATCCAGATACAGCATCGACGCCACGGCATCCACCCGCAGGCCGTCAATATGAAACTCGCTCAACCAATAGTTGGCGTTGCTCAGCAAAAAGCTGATGACTTCGCAGCGCCCATAGTTGTATATCAAAGTATTCCAGTCGGGATGAAAGCCTTTGTTGCGGTCCATGTATTCATAAAGGTAGCTACCGTCAAACTGCGCCAGGCCGTGAACATCCGTTGGAAAATGCCCCGGCACCCAGTCAAGAAGAACGCCCAGTCCAGCCTGATGACAGCGATCAACAAAGTCCTTGAACTCGTCCGGGTTGCCAAAGCGTATCGAAGGTGCATAGAGACCAATGGGTTGATACCCCCAGGAACCGTCAAAGGGGAATTCACTGATCGGCATAAGCTGGATATGACTAAAGCCGAGGTCCTGCACATAGGGAATCAGTTCGTCAGCGTATTCCCGATAACTTAAAAAGCGGTTGCCCTGCTCCGGTACCCGGCGCCAGGATCCGAGATGAACTTCGTAGACCGAAACCGGCTCGGCATAGGGGTTAAACGTGGCACGCCGCGCCATCCATTCCTGATCAGACCACGTGAAGTCCTCCTTGAGCAACACCCTCGACGCGGTTTCCGGAGGGTGCTGCATGGAACCCGCATAGGGGTCAGCCTTCAGTGGTAACAGCTCGCCGTTGGCATCCACTATTTCGTATTTGTAGTGCGAAAACTCAGCCACTGCGGGAATGAAGATTTCCCAAATCCCCGAGGCGGGGTGTTTACGCATCAAGTGCTGCCGCCCATCCCAGCCATTGAAATCCCCCACCACGGCTACGCGTCTGGCCGCCGGCGCCCACAGTGTAAACAAGACGCCGGTCACTCCCTCGACGACTCTGGGGTGAGACCCCATCCAGCGATAGGCCTGCTCTTGTGAGCCCTCACCAAATAAATAAAGGTCATCGTCATTCAGGCAGGGAGGGAAACGGTAGGGATCTTCAATCTCCACGTCCTTACCCAGACTGGACACCCGCAGGCAATAATCAAAGCGTTTTTTTCGCCGGCTGAGAACAAGCTCAAATAAGCCCTCCTCGTGAAGCCGACGAAAATTACCGAGATTGCGCTGCGAAACGCGATCCACCAGAGCGACATCTTCCGCCCAGGGCAACATCACTCTCACCACCAGTCCCGGGCCCGCGGGGTTTTCATGCAGACCCAGCACAGAAAAAATATCTTCGTAGCGTCCAGCTACCACCGCCTCAATGTCAGCACGACCGAGCGTCGCGCCCGGACTCCCCTGCGAGCTTGGGCTTACCTGCGAACCTGGCCTTGCTAGAGAGCTTGCCGTCTTCACTTTTTTCGTTCCCCGTTTACCGCGTTCAGCAACTGCGCAGCCGCCTCACCGGAAAAAATATCCGCGGTCGTCAGCGTCTGCTTCCGTCGCCAGTTTGGGTATTCATGACTTGTCGCCGGAATATTGATCGGCAATGACAATAACTGTAGATCCTCTAATTGAAGCAACATAAATCGCGAAGCACTCCGCGCGCAAGCCCGGTGAATGCTTTCACACATCGGCATATCCAGCGGAGTGTCCAAATCTGCATCGCCGCGCCCCTCAGGTAACAGCGCATTGTCTGCTAACCACTGTAACAGACTGCGTTTATCCCGATCGCGTTCCCGACACAGCGTGTCAAATTCCAGAGCATCTGTTATCACCCCGAGATGGTAACGGCGTTGCAGATCTTCTTCGCTCCACCAGTCCGCCAACGTCGGCACGTCGTGATTGGTTACCGACAGCAACGCTTCAGCGCGTCGCTCCTGCGGAGACCAGAAACGCCCATCTAAATGCTGGGTAAAATAAAACAGGTCGTTGCCATAAACCCCCGTGCGATGCATAGCCTCGCGCACCTCCGCCGAGACGACCCCCAAATCCTCGCCGACAATCACACACTGGTTGCGCTGGCTTTCGAGACAGAGAATCGGCAACAAGGCGTCAATGGGGTAGTAGACATAAATGCCTTTACTGCTTGTTTCTGCGGTCTGCGGCAAACACCACCACAGGCGCTGCAGGGACATAACATGATCGATACGCAATGCGCCGACGCTGGCCATATTGGCGCGCAGCAGCGCGATAAAATGTGAGAAATTCTCGCGCCGCATCGCCACCGGGTTTGTTGCCGGCAGCCCCCAGTTCTGACCCTCGCTACTAAAAGGATCCGGCGGAGCGCCAACGGCGCACTCCGGCACATATAAAGCCGCGTTCTCCGCCACTTCACAACCTCTGGCCACCGAGCCCACTGCCAGATCACCCATAATGCCAACACGCATACCCGCCGCCAATGCGGCTTGCTGACAGGCTTCTAGTTGCTCCCGGGCCAACCATTGCAGATAGCAATAAAACCTTGGGTCATCGCGATGACGCTGCGCATTGGGATTGTGCCGAACCTCATAGCGGGCAAACTGCTCAAGGGCCTCCCCCGCTTCGGCAACATAGTTATCAAAACTTTGCGCCCTGGTTGAACACTTTTCAACGTGGTATTGCACAAAATAGCTATAAGCCAGTTCCAATACCTGATATTTAATACGGCTGACTTCCGCGTGCTCCACCCAGTCTGAGGATCGCAGCTTTTGCAGTCGCGCCGCAAAACGCTCACTGCTGCAATATTTTTGAAGGGCCTGAGCCTCGCGAAATTCTGCAACAGCCTCTACATCGATATAAAGCGGGTTCAAAAAACGACGGTCTGAGGGGCTGTAAGGGCTGACTGTATTCGGCTCGTCAGCACAGAGCGCATGCAGCGGGTTAATCCCAATGATATCGGCCCCCTTGGCGGCCGCCAGGGTGACAAGTTCTGCCAGATCGCTGAAGTCACCGATCCCCCAATTTCGCTGCGAACGCAGGGAATAAAGCTGGCAGCCGATACCCCAGAATTTTTCCGCTTCATCGGCTGCATCGGAAGAAACATCAAAGGCGCGTTCGGGACAGACATAGACGCTAGCACACGTTTGCTGCTCCGCCACGTACACCGTCAGTTGGTGATACCCCAATTCCACCTCGCCAAGCGCTAGCTCCCGCGCGCTATATCGCAGCTCACCAATATAGTAGTGACCGATTTCGGGCAATTCCGCCGGTACAACCTCACCACTTAGGTGCGTTCCCTGCTCAGTGACAAGTTCCCAGCGCGTTGTAAGGTGAAGATGGTCGGGGTGCGAATAAAACTCAATGCAGGCCAGTTGAGAAGTAATCGACAAGGGTTTGAGGCCTTGCTGCCAATGCCGGGCATCGAGCTCAAAAATCTCCGCTGCCACAGCGTCGGGCGATTCGACATCATGCCCCGCCAGTCGCAGTAACTGCAGCCGGTCTTGTTGCGGCACAGTGAGGCACTGCCCCGAATAGTCCAGGTATTCGGCAGCGACGCCACTGAGATAGAGTAACTTTTCCTGATTATTCATCAGCTCACCTGGAGCGCACCTGGATGAAAACGACCTAGCAAAAGTAATGCCCAATGCAGCACAACAAACCGCATTAAACACGGCGGCCAACTAATACTGCGG
>JBFEVY010000067.1:0-12606 GCA_041546665.1 Spongiibacteraceae bacterium
ATATAGGTGTGGACGATATCGGCGCCTTCCGGGTAGAAAGGTTTTTGAACATAGAGCGGGCCCTTGCTTTCGCTGGCGACCAGTCGGCTACCGCGCTCGGTTTTCCGGTATTCCAGATTCAGCTGCGCGAGCCACTCCGAGGTGGGTTGTGGGCAGTTGATTGGGACGCGCGCGTTCATGATGTTGATGCTTTAGACTCCGACATTATGAGTTCATTGTCTCGCCGCAAAGTGCAAAAGCGCATTCGCCGAATGGCCAGCGAATATACGTCAAATAACGTATATCGCCTTTTCGGTGTAAACGGGGCGTTGTATTCAAGAGGGCGGTACAGGGCAGGCTGAATTGGAAAAGTGCAAAATACTGAGCGTAAATGCGTCCATAAAGCCTGCCGCTGGCGCCGCAATCGCGACGCGGATAGAAGTCTATAAATACGGTTACACAGCGAGGTGTTGCTTGATCAGCTCATCGCTCAGCGCATCCATTTTGTCGCTGGCGACAACCCGACCTTTTTCCATAAGACGGAATTCGTGGGCAACCTTGCGGGCAAAGCCAAGTTTCTGCTCCACCAGAATCACGGTAAGGCCCTCACTGTTATTGAGGTAGGAAATTACATCACCGATCTGGCTGACGATATTGGGTTGTATCCCCTCATTGGGCTCGTCGAGGATAAGCACCTTTGGTTCGATCACCAGGGCGCGACCGATGGCCAGCTGTTGCTGCTGGCCACCAGACAAATCGCCGCCACGGCGCTGCAACATGTCCTTCAGTACCGGGAACAGCTCATAGATTTTCTCGGGAATTTTCTTGGCGCCATCTTTGCGACAGGGTAGGCCGAGGCGCAGATTTTCCTCCACGGTGAGCAGCGGGAAAATATCCCGGCCCTGGGGAACGTAGCCAATGCCGTTGTGGGCGCGAAATTCGGCAATTTGATTTTGTATGGGTTGGCCGTCATAGAGAATCTCGCCGGATTTCACCGGCAACAGCCCCATCAGACATTTGAGCAGGGTGGTTTTGCCTACCCCGTTGCGACCCATAATGCAATTGCACTTGCCTGTTTCAATGCTGAGATTCAGATCCCACAGAATCTGGGTGCCGCCGTAAAATTGATTAACGCCATTTATTTCGATCATGCTTCGCTCCCCAGATAGACTTCGATAACGTCTGGGTTGTTTTGGATATCTTCCATTTTTCCCTCGGCTAGTACCGAACCCTGGTGCAAGACCGTAACCGTGCGCGCAATACTGCGGACAAACTCCATATCATGCTCCACTACTATTACCGTGTGGTCACCGGCCAGTGAGGTCAGCAATTCGGCTGTGCGCTCGGTTTCCTGGGGTGTCATACCCGCTACCGGTTCGTCTACCAACAGCAGACGTGGCTCGGCGACCAACAGCATGCCGATTTCTAACCACTGCTTCTGGCCGTGGGACAGGGCGCCGGCGAGTTTGCTCTGTTCATCGCTGAGCCCGATCAGATCGAGCACGCTGGCAATTCTGTCGAGCTGCTCCGAACTCAGTTTGGCACCCAGGGTGTACCAGATCGCCTTGCTGGCCTTGATAGCCAGTTCCAGATTGTGGAAGACGGTTTGCGCCTCAAAAACTGTAGGTTTTTGAAACTTTCGACCGATACCCATACCAGCAATGGCCGGTTCATCGTGGTCGAGGAGGTTGATGGTCTGACCAAAGTACACGGTGCCTTCGTCGCAGGCAGTTTTGCCGGTGATAACATCCATCAGGGTGGTTTTGCCGGCACCGTTCGCGCCGATCAGGCAGCGCAGCTCGCCGTTGTCCACATACAGGTTCAGGTCGTTCAGTGCTTTGAAACCGTCGAAGCTGACGCTTAGGCCTTCAACGTAAAGCAGTACATTTTTTGAAATATCGACCTGACGCGCGGGCATTAATTCCGGCCAGACATGCTCGCGGTCAGCGAATTGGCGCATACGATCTACAAAACTCATGCTGCGGCCTCCTGGCTTTTAAAGCGTTTGTTAACCCAGCCGACAAGGCCCTGCGGTAAAAAGATAGTGACGTACACGAAGAGGGCGCCGAGGGCGAACAGCCAGCCGTCGGGCAGCACCGCGGTGAAACGGGTTTTGGCGTAGTTGACCAGCAGGGCGCCAATAACCGCGCCGTACAGGGTGCCGCGGCCACCGACGGCCACCCACACTACAATCTCAATGGAGTTGAGTGGGGCAAATTCGCCGGGGTTGATAATGCCGACCTGGGGCACATACATAATGCCGGCCATGGCGGCAAGAATCGCGGAGTAGACAAACAGGGCAACCTGATAGCGTTCAGTCTTGAAACCGATAAACCGGGCCCGGGACTCGGCGTCGCGAATGGTTAGCAAGACCCGGCCAAAACGTGAGTCCATGATCATGCGGCTGAGCACATAAGCTGCGGCCAAGATCGCGGCGGTGATCATAAACAGTACCACGCGGGTGGTGTCGCTCTGAAGGTCGAAGCCGAGAATGTCTTTAAAGTCGGTCAGACCGTTGTTGCCGCCAAAGCCCATTTCATTGCGGAAAAAGGCCAGCAGCAGGGCGTAGGTGAGGGCCTGGGTCATAATCGACAGATACACCCCGGTTACCCGAGAACGGAACGCCAGCCAGCCAAACACAAAGGCGAGCAGGCCGGGAACAAAGACCGCCATCAACATCGCGAACCAGAACTGATCGAAGCCGAGCCAGAACCAGGGCAGCTCGCTCCAGTTCAGAAACACCATAAAGTCAGGCAGAATCGGATTGCCGTACACACCCCGGTCGCCGATCTGGCGCATCAGGTACATCCCCATGCCGTAACCGCCCAGCGCAAAAAACGCGCCCTGTCCAAGGCTGAGAATGCCGCAGTAGCCCCATATCACATCCACAGAAAGAGCCAACAGGGCGAAGCACAAATATTTTCCCAGCAGGGTGATGGTATAGGTGCTGACGTGTAGGGCGGAGCCCTCGGGAATCAGCAGATTGCCCATCGCTGCGAGCAGGGTAAAGCAGAACAGCACCGCGACGAAGGAGGTTTTGTCATTTGCACTCAGGCGAAATTTGCCCAATGTCTCTGCAAAATTAGTCATTGGCGGCTCTCCCTTTCTGCGGGAACAGGCCTTTGGGGCGTCGTTGTATAAACAAAATTATGAAAATCAGAATCAGGATTTTAGCCATAACGGCCCCGGTAGCTGGTTCAAGAAACTTGTTGGCAATGCCGAGGGTGAAACCGCCAACGACGGTGCCGAGCAGGTTACCCACGCCACCAAACACCACGACCATAAACGAGTCGATGATATAGGCCTGGCCGAGATTGGGGCCGACATTGGTGAGTTGGCTCAAGGCCACCCCGGCCACCCCGGCAATGCCGGAGCCCAGGCCAAAAGTCATCGCATCGACCCATTCGGTTTTAATGCCCATGGCCTTGGCCATGCTGCGGTTTTGCGATACCGCGCGTACGTTCAGCCCCAGCGAGGTGTACTTCATCACCAGCTGCACGGCGGCGAAAACCAGCAGGGCGAAAAGAAGAATATACAGACGGTTGTAGGTGATACTCAGGGCGGAGTTGATTTCCAATGATCCGCTCAGCCATTCCGGTGTCACCACCTGGCGGTTGAGTGGCGAGAAAATACTGCGCACTGCCTGTTGCAGTATCAGGCTAACCCCAAAGGTTGCCAGCAATGTTTCTAGCGGACGGCCTTTGAGAAACTGAATAATGCCTCGCTCAATAGCAACGCCGACCAGACCGGCAACCAGGAACGAGGCGGGAATGGCAATGAGAATGGAATACTCAATATAGTTGGGCAGTACCTGCTGCACAACGTAGGCGGTGTAGGCGCCCAACATCATCATTTCGCCGTGGGCCATATTGATCACCCCCATTACCCCGAAGGTAATGGCGAGGCCGATGGCCGCCAGCAGAAACACCGAACCCATGCTCAAACCAAAGAAAAGCTGCTCAATACCGCGAAAAATACTGAGCCGGGACTTGATCTCGCGCAGGGATTTTTCCGCGGCGGCAATGAGTTCAGGGTTTTGTTCAATGTACTGACCGTCCTCTTTCTCAAGCAGCGAGGTCAGTTCATTGCGCACCATGGGGTCGAGATGGCCGGAGAGGATTTCTATCGCGGCGATACGCTCTTGGTCGTCGTCACTGTGTTGCAGACGAAACAGTGCCAGGGTTTGGAACAGGGCGTTTAACACCGCCTTGTCGTTCTCGATTTTTTGACGGTCTTCAAGTAAGGAGACGGTGTCTTCGTCGACACCGCCAAACATATTGTTTACCGCTTTAAGGCGAACAGTCGCGTCGCTGGAGTTGAGGTTAATACGCGAAATCGCCTGGCGAAGCTGGCGTCTGAGCCGGTTGTTGACCTTAATTTTGTCGATGCTTTGCCGGGACTCTGTACCCAGCGCCTCGCCGGAAAAAATATCGTAGATATCGTAGTCGCGATCGGCGTTGCGCACCGCTTTAACAAGCCGTTGCGGTTGGTCTTCATAGTAGTAGAGGTCGCCATTGAGCATCGTCTCAAACAGCGGCAAAACGGTATCGCCACCGACGCGTTCAATCTCCTCAAGAATGGCGGCAACCTTGCTCAAGCGGGCCTGCGACAGGCTGGCGAAGAGTGGAGTCAGGTTGTCATCCGGGGTTTGCTGACCGTAGGCGAGGCCGCCGGCGGTCAGTGCTAATGCCAATATCACACAGTGTACAAACTGGTGATATATCCTGTTAAATCGATTCAAGGTAACCCCCATGGATTCCAGAAGAGCAATACGGGAAA
The DNA here is from genome assembly GCA_041546665.1 of Spongiibacteraceae bacterium. Lineage (GTDB taxonomy): Bacteria > Pseudomonadota > Gammaproteobacteria > Pseudomonadales > Spongiibacteraceae > Spongiibacter. The sequence continues at coordinate 4,759 of JBFEVY010000067.1, forward strand.
GACAAGGACAATGGTAAGAAATGCTGAATGGGGTCTACATACGCCTATGTGGAGGCGCAACTACGTTATTTGACGTAAGTCGGAGAGGGTAGCGTGAAATAAAAAGGGCCGGGGGAAACCCCGGCCAATCCTAGGAGTGAAGATGCCGAAGCGTGCTTAGAAATTTTGCCCTGAGCACTTTCCGGTTTTCACATTGTAGTTGCCGCAGCTCATTGGTGGCGTCCAGTCAGAAACGATGTTTTTCGAATCGGGCAGGAAGTCAGACCAGGCATCGCCTTTGACCAGACCGTCGGTTTCCCAGACCACTTCAAACTGGCCGTCGTCCTGGATTTCACCGATCAGTACTGGCTTGGACAGGTGGTGGTTGGGGTGCATCATTGCGATGCCGCCAGTCAGGTTGGGGGTGGTCATGCCAATCATGGCCTGTTCAACCGCGTCAACATCGGTGGTGCCTGCTTTTTCAACCGCTTTCACCCACATATTGAAACCGATATAAGTGGCTTCCATGGGATCGTTGGTTACGCGCTTCTTGCCGGCAAATTTCTTCCATTTTTTGATGAACTCTTCGTTGGCATCGGCTTCAACGCTCTGGAAGTAGTTCCATGCAGCCAGGTGACCTACCAGCGGGCCGGTATCGAGGCCGGAAAGCTCTTCTTCACCGACCGAGAAGGCGACAACCGGAATATCTTCAGCCGAGATGCCCTGGTTGCCCAGCTCCTTGTAGAAAGGCACATTGGCGTCACCGTTGATGGTTGAGACCACGGCGGTTTTCTTGCCAGCGCTGCCGAACTTCTTGATATCGGAGACGATCGACTGCCAATCGGAATGTCCGAAAGGCGTGTAGTTGATCATGATATCGCTGGCTTTAACGCCCTTGCTTTTCAGGTAGGCTTCGAGAATCTTGTTGGTCGTACGCGGGTAAACGTAGTCGGTGCCCGCCAGTACCCAGCGTTTTACGCCGATATCATTCATCAGGTAATCCACGGCTGGAATCGCCTGCTGGTTGGGCGCGGCGCCGGTATAGAAGATATTTTTCGATGACTCTTCGCCTTCGTACTGAACCGGGTAGAACATCAGGCCATTGAGTTCTTCAATTACTGGTAGTACCGATTTACGTGATACTGAAGTCCAGCAACCGAAGATGACATCAACCTTGTCCTTGGTGAGCAGCTCGCGGGTTTTTTCTGCAAACAGGGGCCAGTTGGAGGCGGGGTCAACCACAACGGGTTCGAGTTTTTTGCCCAGCACACCGCCTTTTTTGTTTTGCTCTTCCACCATCATCAGGACGGTGTCCTTGAGCGTGGTTTCACTGATTGCCATGGTGCCAGAGAGTGAGTGCAAAACACCGACCTTGATGGTGTCGGCGGCCATTGCGGCGGAGGACAGCGTGATCGCGACCGACGCGGCGGTCATGGCGACTAATTTTTTCAGTTTCATAAGTTTATCCTGTTTCTCGTTAAACATTTTTGATGCCGGAGAAAGGCCCCGCACAGCGGGCCTTTCTGTTTAGGACAGCAAGTTAAAAAGTCAGCAGGGCTTCAACGGCGAAGGAGTCCGTTGTGGTATCACCCAGGTTGTCGTCGTCGGTGCGGTATTCAAATACCAACAACAAGTTATCGCTGACGGTGTAGCTGGGTGATAGGGTGATGGCACTCAGGTCTTCCACGGTGGTGCCACCTGAGGTTTCCACTTCAGATTCGTGATAGCGAAGTGTCAGGCCAAATTTTTCCCAGGCGTAGTTCGCCATAACCAGATAACCGCTTGCTTCGGCATCAACTCCGCCGATGGCGACCGCTGCGCCGGCGTTCTCTGAAGAGTTAATTTCTGCCGCCAGAGTTAGCCCGCCAGTGGAGTAGGCGGTCCAGGCGTTGATCAGCGTGGTTTCACCTTCGGCCATATAAAAGGCCTTGGTGGTCCAACCCTCTACCGGGGTAATGGCAAACATAAATTCCGTTGCCACCTGGCGGTTGTCGGTGCCGGTTCCAGTCAGGTTGCCGAGGTCGTTGGCGACGGTTAAACCGAGATCGATGGTGCCGTTAGAGTATTTGGCCGATACACCCTGTTGGTAAGCGCCGTAGAAATACTTGGCGTAGCCGGTACCAGAATACTGGAACAAGCCGGTAGGCTCCTGAGTTTCCCAGCCGGAATAACTGAGGAAGCGACCTGCAACGATGGAGAGCTCATCACTATAAGCCCATTTGAAAAACGCCTGCTCAATGTCCACTTCCTGGGCTTCGCCATCCGGGTCACCTGGATCGTCGTCATATTCCAGGTCAACCTGCGCGGTAAGTTTGTCGTCGAAGGTGTAGAGGAAATCGATTTCAAACTGATCCAGGCCGGCAGTGGAGGTTGAAGTCCCTGCGTCCGGGTCGGTGTAAACAAAGGACATATCAACGAAACCGGTTACGCTCAGTTTCTCGCTAAGCTGAAAGCCATCTGCAAACGCTGATGGCGCGGCCAATAATGAGCCGCATGCCGCAACCAATAGACTTTTTTTGAAAGTTTTCATGAGTGTATAGGTTCCCTGGTAAAGTACGTGAGTGTCGTCAGCGGGTATTCGGTATAGGCGCACCCCCCAAGGCGCTTTAAGCCAGAACAGTGTTCTGGGCCGATGCCGGTACTTTGGCGCTGACTCACAAGGATTATCAGGAGAAGCTATTCGGCCAACCATGCGTTAATTGGCCGCAAGAAATACGCATAATTTTTTTCTATATACGTAATCTGACGCAGAAAGGTGTATTGGGGTGCGTGGGTTAGGTCGTCCCTAGACCCTGTTTAAGGAGACTGTCCCTAGAAGGTAATGCGCAGGGCGAGATCACTACGTGCCCTGCGAAGTGGGAAGGGTATTTGCGAGCGCGCTGCTATTTCAGATAATCCAACAGCAAGGCATTCACCGCGTCGGGTGCGTTGAGCTGCATCCAGTGATTGGCGCCTTTTATACACTCGTAGCGAAAGGGTGCATCGACGAGGGCAGCGGAGGCGGTCATTTGTCGCTCGGTGAGGTAGCGATCACCGGTGCTATACACACCCATCACGGGAACCTGAACATTAGGCCACTGCGCTGGAAAAACCATTTTACTGAAGTTGGCGCGGTAGTAATTGATTCCCGCGGTCAGTCGTCCCGGACGGCTGAGTGTTTCAATCCAGTGCGGTGCCTCTTCAGGATAGGCGGTGAAGGCCCGAAAAAAGAACCAGTTTCCCGCTTTGATAAACCACTCTGCCAGATACCGGAATTGAAACATCACGATATACCAGGCTTTGAATTTCTGTGTGATGGAGGCACCGGTATAGGCTTTGGGGTGACCAACCGAGAGGGCGACATAGCGGTCTACCCGTTCGGGGTGGGCCAGCGCAAATTGCCAGGCAATTACCGCTCCCCAGTCGTGTGCGACCAGGCGCACTTTGTCGATCTTTAAGGCGTCGAGGAGCAGTCGTACATCTTCGATCAGCAGACTCAACGCGTAGTCTGATTCTCGGCCGGGCATATCGCTGTCACCGCAGCCCCGGGTGTCCGGGACGATAACGCGAAATCCCGCCTCGATCAGCGCGGGAATCTGTTTGCGCCACACCGCTTTGCTGTCGGGGAAACCGTGCAGCAACAGAACATCGGGGCCCTCGCCGGCGATGATAACGCTGAGCTCGATGCCCTTCAGTGCAATGCGTTGCGGAGTTATGTTCATGACAGGCCTGCCGGTTTAATACTCTATTTCGTGACCGCAGAGTATTGACGAATGCCAGCAAGCTCAAGGCGGTTTGCACATAGGTGGTTTGCCGCCCAGGTCTGACGGCCGTCAGGCTTTTACTTGTAGGCCCCGATGACTGGGGATACCACAACTTTCTCGTAGATAGTGGCAACCTGTTCGACGGGCATGGGTTTGTCTTGCATCAACCATCCCGAGAGCAGTTCAAAGGTGCCACTGGTTACCAGCATGATACCGATCTCCGGGGGTAACCAGTGGGAGTCGTCGGTGCGGGTAGAAGCCACTTTCCGCGACTGGCGGATAAAGGCTTCCCGCAGGGCGCCGGCGGCGCCGCCAGTTAACAGGGTAGACCACAAAATACGGTGTTCAGCGATATAGTTGCACAGGGCGAGTGCCGCGGCTTTGGTGTCCCGTTTGTCGAGGGCGGTGAGGGCGAGGCCAATCAGATGTTGGATCTCATCGTCGGCGATTTCCCTGAGTAGTTCTTCCTTGCCCAGGTGATGGCGGTAGAAGGTGGTATAACCGACCCCCGCGGCGGAGGTGATATCGCGCACGGTGATGTTCTCCAGTGAGGAAGACTTCAGCAGTTCCAGCAATGCCATGCGTAGGGCTTTGCGGGTTTGTATTACCCTAGCGTCCTTGGCATTGGAGTAGTGCGCTTGGTATACCTTGCCGTTCGTTGTCATAGCATTCCATTCCTGTTGCTCATTCCTGAATAGCGGCGGTTCGCTGCCCCGTCTGGAAAGCCCAGGTTCGGGCTGGGTTACGCACGGGTGTGTCCCGCGTTGTTATGCTTATTTGGTGTATGGCAACTCGTCAACTGAAGCCCCGAGCTTACATTGCCATAAAACATAGAGTTTCAAAATATTGAATTATATGAAACCAGGTGTTTCAAAATTTATAATCCCTGGGCAGGGGATTGTCAAAAGGTTTTTCTCAAATGTCGCGCATGCCTTTGCGCTGCGGAGGCCCTTGGGCGTGTGTCGTTTACAAACATTGACAGCGCTCAGGTTGCAAAATACTCTTCCCTGCAAAGTATAAGGATCAGCAAAAATTGCAGGGAATGCGATGATCGACCTCGCCGCACGTTCCCCTATTTACATTCTTTACATGCCGTTGACGGCGATCTCCCGTACTGTGGCGATCACTCCGTCGTCTAATTCGCTGCCCGGAGTGGCCTTCGTCGGCCAAGGGCATGCCGCAGGGGTTAGACCCGGTGATTGCTGCTGTGCTACTGAATCACGGATAAAAAATCGTATGACGAATCGTTTGACTAAAGGAGTGAGTGACGGTGAGTAATGCAGAGGCACCCTATGCCTACCACGGATTGGATCGCGTCTTTCATGAAAAGGCGCGCTTGGGAATAGTGAGCTCGCTGGTGAGCCAAAGCGAGGGTTTGGCGTTTACGGATTTAAAATCCCTGTGTGGCCTGACTGACGGAAACCTCAGTCGCCATTTACAGGTACTGGAGGAGTCCGGTTATATCGCCATTGAGAAGGGCTTTACTGGGCGCCGTCCGCTGACGCGCTGTTATCTGACCGAGGAAGGGCGCAATCGCTTTGCGGAATACCTGGAAGTGCTGGAAGGTGTGTTGCGCAAGGCCGTGGGCGCAACTCATTCTGATGCGGGAGACGCATTGGCCTCAAGCTGAGGCTTTCTCTTTTGGCGCTTTGCCAGTTTTTAAGGCGGGAAGGCTGTAAAGAAGGCGATTTTTAGCGTCGCTTTTTTAAAAGAAAAAGGCCTCCCGCAGTGTGATCTTATTTCCTGCAAGGTGTAAAGATCACGGGGGAGGCAGAGGGCAGAAGAAATACGTTATGCCTAGCTGGCTTTTGGCGTCAGCCTCACCATCATTGATTCATAACCGTGTACAAAGTTGGAATGCACGCGGGTCGGCCCGGAAACCACTTTGATATCGTCAAAGCGCTTAAGAATTTCCTCCCAGGTAATGCGCAGCTGCATTTCACCCAGGCGGTTACCCATACAGCGGTGAATACCAAAACCGAAAGACAGGTGCTGGCGAGCGCGGGCGCGGTCGACCAGAACCTGGTCCGGATTTTCAATCGTGCGCTCGTCGCGGTTGCCTGAGATATACCACATTACAACCTTGTCGCCTTTTTTAATCTGTTTGCCGCCAAGTTCGTAGTCGCATTTCGCGATCCGACGCATATGGGCGAGGGGCGTTTGCCAGCGAATAATCTCAGAAACCATATTGGGGACCAGCGCGGGGTCGGCCTTGAGTTTGGCAAACTCATCCGGGAACTGGTTCATGGCCAGCACGCTGCCGGTAATGGAATTGCGGGTGGTGTCGTTGCCACCCACGATCAGCAGGCCGAGATTACCCATAAATTCGGTGATCCGGTCGATCATACTGCGGGTGTCGTCATTGGCTTCCAGCAGGCTGATCAGGTCGAAGCCGGGGGCATTTCCCGCCGCCCGGTATGCCGCCTTCTGCTGCCACAGCGCCGCAAAGGAATTGACCATATCGTGCAGGGCGGCAAAGCGCTCTTCCTTACAGGCATTACCACCAGAGAGTTCCGGTGCGCCGGTGGCAATATCTGACCAGTACACCAGCTTGTGGCGATCTTCGTAGGGGAAGTCAAAGATGGTTGCCAGCATCTGCGAGGTCAATTCCATCGACACCCGGGATACCCAGTCAAAATCTTCGTCCACCGGCAGGTTATCCAGTATTTCGCTAATGCGCTGGCGGATCAGTCCTTCCATCTGGGCGAGGTTCTGGGGGGCCACCACGGGTTGTACCGCCGCGCGCTGCTCGTCGTGCTTGGGCGGGTCCATGGCGATAAACATTTCAACCGGCAGGTCCTCGTCCGGGTCGCCAATCATGATAAAGGGCTCGGAGGAAAAGACCTCGTGGTTGGTGTCCACCGCGACAATATCTTCGAATCGGGTGACCGACCAGAAGGGGCCAAAGGGACTGTCTTTCTGGTAGTGCACAGGGTCTTCGTCGCGCACGCGGCGGAAATAGTCGCCCCAGCGGTTTTGGGAGAACAGGCGCGGGTCACTTAAATCGATACTGTCCAGCGCTACGCTATAGGGATCGGGTAATTCGTTGTTTAATGCCGTTGCTTCGGTCGCCATATTTGAGACTCCTGTTATTCTTACATTTGAAATTCGGGTAGGGTCACCACCAGGCCGTTCAGTTCCGGCTGGAGGGTAATCTGACAGGCAAGGCGAGAGTGCGCGTTGCTGTCCGGTGTCATTTGCAGCATGGTTTCTTCGGTATCTCCCGCGGCACCGACTTTGTCCATCCAGTTTTCCGCCACAATCACATGGCAGGTGCCACAGGCACAGCTACCGCCGCAATCTGCGTCAATACCGGGCACCCCATTGTCAGTCGCGGCCTGCATCAGGCTGCTGCCTTCGTTGGCGCTGACGTGGTGTTGTTCTCCGTTGTGCTCAATGAAAGTCAGTTCAATCACGCTTTTCTCCTTATTCGTTGGCTGGCGCTTGCTGATGAAAAAAGGATAGCGACTAACCGCTTGTCATTTGCAGACTAAAACTGTTCATAACACGACAGTCATCGCGTTATGGCGGGTGTAAGGGGCTGCGAAAACCGACCGAAAAGGAATAAATAAGAGGGAGATTATTCAGCGAGGCAAGGTGAAGCGGTTTTAACGCAGGAGAAACGCGCGACGGGTGAATTGTGCGATATCGGTCAGCGTGGCGGGGCGCTTAGGCGCCTGAACGGTACTGCTTAGGGGATTGCCCGGTCGAATGTTTAAACGCCCGGGAAAAATTGGAATCGCTATTGTAGCCACAGGCTTGCGCGATTTTACAGATGGGTTGTTCAGTGCTTTCCAGCAGGTACTTGGCGTAGTCGATGGATACCTGCTGCTTGAGCTCTACAAAAGAGTGGTTTTCCTGGCGAAGGCGCCTGGCCAGTGTGCGCTCGGAGATATGCAGGTCTTCGGTGATTTGGGTGATATTGGTTGTCTGTCCCTGCGCCAGTCTCTGCATCAAAATCTGCTTTACTTTCTTCGACGTGGAGCCGCAGGATTCCGGCTCAGAGCTGCTTTTCAGGCTGGTATAAACCTGGTCAAAGGTTGACTGGTTGTGGGTATACAGGGGCTGGATCAGGTGGTGCTTTTCAAAAATAACTTCGGTGGTTTTCTGCGAAAACAGATACTTC
>JBFEVY010000183.1:0-7222 GCA_041546665.1 Spongiibacteraceae bacterium
CTTTTTTGCTTTTTTAAGCTGGCGCCCGGCTCAAGGTTTTATCGACTGAGTGATCATCAAGGCCTTGGCGCCACTGTAACTTGCCACGCAATACGGCACCAGGTAGTTCATCAACACCTTCAACCAGGGAAGATCACCGCCAGTGACCAAGGTCTCACCATTGTTAATGGCATTCAGGATGGTGCCTATCAGCAGTGAAACCCGAAGCGCATTCACAACAATAGGTTTTTGCAGGGCAGCTTTTACTATCCCCCTATCCGACATCCCAGGCATACAACGCTCCAGTATTGTGTGCTTATTGTGGCAGAGTCTCAGCAATGTGTTTACGCTTGGTAAACATCAGCTTACACCAGCCGGAGGAAGGACAGCAGTGGAAAATGAACCGCTGATCAGAGCGGCACTCGCCGTCGCGATGCTACTGCTCATTGCGCTCTGGGAGCTAGCATTTCCCCGGCGCAAGATGTTGTTAAGCCGGCGCATCAGGTGGACAAGCAATTTCGGCCTGTTCGTCGTTAACAGCCTGCTGGTTCGATTGTTTTTTCCAGCCTCGGCGGTAGGCTTTGCCCTGCTTGCCGAGCGACAGCAGCTGGGCCTGCTGCCACAGTTATCCCTCCCCGCCCCCGCCGCTATTATCATCAGCGTCATTGTGCTGGATTGCGCCATCTGGTTTCAGCATCGCATCTTTCACCAAATCCCCCTGCTCTGGCGCCTACACCGGGTACACCACGCCGACCGCGACTTCGACTTCACCACCGGGCTGCGTTTTCACCCCCTGGAGATTCTCCTCTCCATACTGATCAAGGGCGTCGTAATTTGCATTCTCGGCGCGCCGGCGAGCGCTGTCTTGATCTTTGAAGCGCTGCTGAACGCCAGTTCAATCTTTAACCACGGCAATATCAAAATTCCACTGAACATTGACCGCGTTCTGCGGCGCTTTATTGTCACCCCGGATATGCACCGGGTACACCACTCCAGCCTTCCGGCGGAAACCAACTCAAACTTTGGTTTTAATCTGAGCCTCTGGGATCACCTGTTCGGCAGTTACCGCGCGCAGCCGGCATCGGGCCATGCTGACATGGATATCGGTCTGGAGGTGTTTAGAGAGGCCGGTGATCAACGGATTACGCAGTTGCTTGGCCAACCATTTCGAAAGGCCTAACCAACATCGTGGTGGGGAGAAAATAACGAGGGAAGGAAGAGAAAAAGGGTGCCGGTAAAAGCTTGCCGGCACCCATGAACAGGATTACTTGATGAACAGCATCTCCCGGTATTTCGGCAGGCTCCAGTACTCGTCAGCCACTTCGCCCTCAAGGGCATCCGCGTGTGTACGGACCTCGTCCATAAGCGGGCGAATAGAATACGCAAGATAATGCATATGCTCATCGGTAGAGGCAAAGTCATGCTTCTCCAACGCCGCGCTTAACTTGCCTACAGCAGCCATCATCGCATTGGCCTCTGTGGCCACCGCCTGGGCAACCGTATTATCGAGACTGATATTCAGCTCAGCCATGGCCAGGCTGGTTTCAGACAATTCGCTTAGATAGGCCAACGCACTGGGATAAATCATGGTCTTGGCCATCTCGATGACCAGTTTGGCCTCCACCTCAATGGACAGCACATACTGCTCGGCGTAGACATCGTAGCGACTCTTCAACTCCACCGGACTAAACACGCCAGTCTTCGCAAACAGATCGACAACGGCCTCATCGCAAAGCTCGGGGAGCGCGTCTGCTGTCGTTGGAATATTCTTCAAGCCGCGCTCTTCGACTGCCATGCGGTGCCATTCCGCCGAGTAGCCGTCACCGCCGAAGACCACATTACCGTGCAGGTCCATCAGCTCTTTCAAAACGCTGATAACCGCCATTGTCTGGCTTTCGCTGGAGGCCAGTGCCGCTTCCAATTTTTCTGCCACCCACTCCAGGGAGTCTGCCAGCATGGTATTCATTGCCACCAGCGGACCAGAAACCGAAGCCGAGGAACCTACCGCACGAAACTCGAAGCGGTTGCCGGTAAAGGCAAAGGGCGAGGTGCGGTTACGGTCGCCAGGGTCGCGTTCAAACTTGAGAATCTGGGAGAGGCCGAGGTCCATATATCCGCCTGAAGCAGTCTCTTCCAGGTGCCCCATTTTGATATCCAAAAACAGCTTTTCAAGCTGGTCACCCAGGTATACTGACAGAATAGCCGGCGGTGCCTCGTTGGCACCGAGCCGATGGTCATTGGACGCCGAGGCGATAACGGCGCGCAACATTGGGCCATAGAGGTGCACACCACGAATTACCGCCCCGCAAAAGAGCAGAAAGTTGAGATTTTCATTGGGGGTGCTCCCCGGATCGAGCAGGTTGCCCTGGGTTGAGTTACCCACCGACCAGTTCACGTGCTTTCCAGAGCCGTTAACCCCTGCAAAGGGCTTTTCGTGGAGCAGGCAAACAAAGCCGTGGCGCTTAGCAGTCGTTTTCAGCAGGGTCATCAGCAACTGCTGGTGATCCGCCGCCACGTTGGCCGCTTCAAAATAGGGCGCAATCTCAAACTGCCCCGGCGCCACCTCATTGTGGTGCGTCTTGGCGGGAATACCGAGCTTATAAAGCTTGTCTTCCAGGTCCTGCATAAAGACCTGCACCCGCTCGGGGATGGCACCAAAGTAGTGGTCGTCAAACTCCTGGCCTTTTGCGGGGGACGCGCCAAATAGAGTACGGCCGGCCAGCAACAAATCAGGACGGGCATTCGCAAACGCCGCGTCGATAAGGAAGTATTCTTGCTCGGCGCCGCAGCTCGAATTCAGCGTCGCGATCTCGGTTTCACCCATCAATGACAAGACCTTGCGGGCCGCCTTGTCCATTGCGGCGTTGGATCGCAGCAGCGGAATTTTCTTGTCGAGGGCTTCGCCTGTCCACGACATAAACACGCTGGGGATCATCAGCGTCGCACCATTATCGGTATGCATAATATACGCAGGGCTGGTCGGATCCCAGGCGGTATACCCGCGCGCCGCATTGGTCATCCGCAGGCTGCCATTGGGGAACGACGACCCGTCGGGTTCGCCCTTGATCAACAAACTGCCGGTAAATTCAGTAATACAAGCGCCGTCGGAGTTGGTAATAATAAAACCGTCGTGCTTTTCCGCCGTGGCGTTGGTCATCGGATAGAAAATATGGGAGAAGAACTTCACCCCCTTGGACATTGCCCATTCCTTCATTGCTGCCGCCACCACATCTGCGGTAGCGGGATCCAGCGGCGCCCCGGTCTGCACGGTATTTTTCATGGCCTTGAAGGCATTTTTGGACAGTGAGTCTTCCATTGTACTCAGGTTAAACACGTCGCTTGCCCAGATTTTTTTGAGAGGCTCGGGCTGCGTCACCGCCATACTGGTCCGCGCTGTAATACTGGAGAGCGCGGAAAGGCGACTGGTATTCTTACTCATAATTAACTCCCTTTACGGCGTAGTGCCGGAATGAAAAAATGTTATCGCTAAGCTGACATGAGGGGCGTTTGGCGGAGAACAGACAGGAACCGCGGCGCAGTTTTCAATATGGAAATCGCTCGTATCGGGATAGACACAGCAATTTTCAGTCCAGTTTTCAGAAAACCCTGAAACCGCCCTGCCGCGTTTTCGGAATGTACGGGACAGGGGGCCTCAGCCCAAGAGGAGGAGGCGGGGCAAGCGGGCCCGAGGCACTACTTTTTGAAGAACTGGTCGAACAGCTGCTTGGCGGCTTCCCGGTTTTCTTCACCGACTTTGCGCTCCAGCAGGTCTTTCGCCTTTTCCTCCGCCTTGGAGCGGGCCTTTTCTTTCGCGATGTCTTCGATCACCCGAAAATCGGGCAGACAGCTGGTGACATCAACTCCCGTAAAGCTGGCTTTGCAGCGAACCGGTATGTCCCGGTCGAGCAGTTTTTCATTATGAATTTTGCAGTTCACCGCGTCTTGGTCAGCCTGGGTAAGGCGGGTATTGAACACCACATCAAAGGCATTTTTCACCAGGTCAATTTTGCCTTCACCGGAGATGCCGAGCTTGCTCACACCGCCGCTTAACTGCTGAATTTTTGCCACACCATTCACGAAAGTAATTTTGGTTTTGGTATCCTTTAAGTCACTGAACGCCGGCCAATCCGTTGCAGTAAAACTCTCCTGCTGCAAGCGCGCGACCAATTGGCAGACGGCCCGCTCAATATTCATATGGGTTAAACGCAGCTGCTGGGCGACCAGCTCGATATTGCCGTTCAGATTCTTTTTCAGATCGCCGGTCGTCGCCCCGTCTGTCCGAAGGTCAAACTGCATATCGCTCACCCCCGCCAGCTCCTGGCTGGAGGCAATATCTTCTAGCAGCTTGCCAATGGGAAGCTGCTTACCACTTCCCACCATATGCAGTTTTGCCGACGCTTTGCGGGTATCCAGTTCAGCATTCAGTGTAAACGGACTGGTGTACACATTAGCACTGAGCGGCTTGACCTCACTGATACCCTGCCGGGAAGATACCTGTAGCAACACATCATTAAACAGCGCCTTCTTTAGCACGAGCTGACCTATTTTCAATGTTCCTGAAAGATTCAGTGCATTGATCTCCTCTCTGGGTAAGGCAATGCTCTCTGCGCCATCTTCAACCACCGCCTCACTGACCTTGGCCTCCTCTGTGCTTGCTTCTTTTTCTGTGGTCGCGGGCAAATAGTGGTCGGCATTGATTTTATCAACCGCGACCTTGAAGGTGCTGGCCTGTGCACTGCCCGGAACAACACTCAGGCTGGCACTGCCCTGCAGGTGACTGTCGTCCAGCCGGGCGGTCAAGTCGCTGAGCTGAATATGTTCATTCGTCCCGTTGACCGCCGCGGCTAGCGACACGAGAGTTAGCGCCGAGGGCCGACTCATTTCGGGTAACTCAATGCCCAGCGCGGAAAGCAGTTTGCGTAAATTGAACTCGTCCAATTGGAAACGCGTCGTGTATTTCAGTGGTTCGAGTGCCAGCGAAGTATCACTCCGCAAAACCAGAGGCTGATCAGCAATTTTCGCCTTGATGATATTCTCACTCAGTTTCAGCGTGGAAAGCGACTCGTCCACCGCCAGCATTGATGCCATAGAGTAAGTCACAGGCACATCCAGACCGGCAGCGGTATAGCGCAGATTGGCATTCAGTTTGAGGACCTGAGCATCACCGCCAGGAAGCAGCGCTGCGTCCAAATCAAAGGCATTGATCGCGATATGGCTTGCGTCACCGTCGCGGTAATCCACTCGACCATTCTGTAACTGCAATTTCGACAGCGACCAACTTACGGTGTCAGCCAATATCACCTCGGAGGACAAATGCAGTGTTGCCTGTGCGGACACCGTTTGAGCCCCCTGCTTGTGCGCTACGTCCAGATCTATCGCCTCGCCCTCAAACTGAAAGTGATCCAGCCCTGGCATCACACCCAGAGTACCGGACAAGGCCAAATCGCCAGCAACATTTTGCAGCGTATCGCTGTACTCAAACGCACTGCGAAGCGTTAGCGGAAAAGGCTGTCCATTAAGCTCCACACCCGCGCCGCTCAGGTTCAAACCCTGCAATTTGGCGCTCTGCCCGGTCTGCTCATTGCGATAGTTAACCGTGCTGTCAACCAGCTGTAGCTTTTTGATCGCGAGATGCATTGCAGCCTCAGGCCCAGGCTCGCTAGAGGACTGCTCAGGAGGCGGCGCGGTTTCGTCTGCCCCCATAAACGCGGTCCAGTTTCCACGCCCCTGGGCATCGACCAGCAAGGTCAACCTCAGGCCCTCAAGTGCAATACCGTCAACAACAATGCTTTTCCGTAATAGCGGCTTGAGCGCCAGTTGTAACTGCGCGCGCTGCAAACGGGCAAATTCCTCAGTTTCCCCCACCGCGCGAAGCTGCACCGCTCCGGTCGCAATCTGAATATTGGGAAAAACGCGCCAGGACAAGTCGCCATCGAGTTGCACATCCAGGCCCTGCGCGGCGGCGAGACGCTGAATATCGTCTTTCAAAATATTGGGGTCGATCCAGAAAAGCAGCGCAGACAACGCCAACGCCGCTAATACCGCGACGCCGATCAGCGTGAACAACACGTATTTGACTGCTTTCATCATACCCCCCGCCAATACTCCTCGCCGGAAAAGCCAGGTTGTACCAAGTATAGTCGCTAGCCGAGGGGCTAGACGCCGGGCACCGTTTAATTTTCCGGTGCCACTACTGGCGCGGCTGCCCCCGGCCGGCGCAATATTCCCTGATGCAGCGCCAGCGCGCACAAAATGAGTACCGTTCCCAGCGCCATACTGGATGACAGGGTTTCCCCTGCAAATCCCACGCCCGCCAGAATCGCCAATACCGGAGAGATAAATGGAATAAGTGACACCGTCTCAACACTCAAGTGCTTGAGAATATAATAGTAGGCAACAAAACCCAGCAGCGATGCCACAAGTGACAAATACAACAACGAGGTCAGCGACGTTTTGCTGAAGTACACCGGTTCTACACCGACGATAAAAATCCAGCTCAACAACAACCCCGGCAGTGAGAATGCCATCGCCCCCAGAGCTTGCTCCAAAGGCTCCACCGAAAGCCGGGCATTGAGTTTTTTCACCCACAGCGCACTGCCGGAGAAGAGTACATTTGAGGCCAACATCAGCGCGATACCAATATAGCCGTCACCACGGATCGCAACATCGTCCAGCAAAATACACAGCAGGCCAAGCAGAGCCAAGCCGATGGCGCACAACTTGCGAATACTGAGCATGTTCTCGCCGAGAATAGGTTTGGCCAGCACCGCAGTAAAGAAGGGACTCAGACCAAACATCAGGGCAATCAGTCCGGAAGACAGGTACTCCGACGCCAGATACACCAACAACATATTGGGGAACAGGCTGATCGACGCGGCGAAGTACAGTAAGCCGTGCCGGCGAATCGCCAGACCTGTCAGCCCAAACAAGGTCGACAACAGGCTGCCCACCGACAAGGCCAGCGCCAGACGCATGGTCAGTGCCGCAACCGGCGCGAGCGTATCGCCGCCAAACTTGATCGCCAGCGGGGTCGTCGCCCAAATCAAAATAACCAGCACATAGGTCAGTCGTACAAGCATTGCCGTGCCCCTGAATACTTGCCGAGTCGTTTATCTGGGCCCAGAAACCAAAAAGGCCGCAGATAACTGTCTGCGGCCTTTGAAAAATTCGGTATCTACTTCATTTTTCTGCCGCACGACAACGCGCCCAACGCAGCACAAATGCGCGCTTGGCAACGATAGAC
>JBFEVY010000193.1:0-6918 GCA_041546665.1 Spongiibacteraceae bacterium
ATCTCGCGCTGGATGGCCAGGCTGTCGGTGAGGTAGCGCAGCCGCGCCTTGGGTGCCAGTACGCTGGGAACATTTTCGGCGACAAAGGTACGCATCTCGTCGCTCAGTGCCAGCAAGTCTTCCTCGCTTGGCACAATGGCATCGGGAGGGCCGAACTGCGCGCTCTGCTGCAGTAGGGCGTCAATGCTGGCTGCGGGCGGTGGCGCAATGTTCAGCGTCGGGGTGGCGCAGCCTGTGAGGTACAGGCTTACGCTGAGCAGTGTGCTAGCTGTTACATGCCGAATGCGCATGATTACCGCCTGTCTGTCACTATTATCATTGTAGGAAAGCGTTACTCTGCGAAACTGCTTATTCTGGTTGCCTGGGGCTAACATACCAAAATTGCGGACGCAGGAATATCGAAGATTCCCCATAGTTTTCTGTATATTCCCCAGCGTGGCCTCGGTGTGGCAGGGAATGCTATAGTCTTGATCTCTCACCAGAATTCAGACGGAGGCGAATGTGCCAACTGAACTGCACGGCCCTACTTCTCATATCTATATTTCCCAGCGTTTGCGTTTGCACTATGTGGATTGGGGAAATCGCGAGGCGGAGCCACTGTTGATGATTCACGGGGCTCAGGATCACTGCCGTAACTGGGATTGGGTTGCCCAGGAGTTGCGTGAGGACTGGCATATTGTCGCGCCGGATTTGCGGGGTCACGGCGACAGCGCGTGGTCGCCTGATGGTCACTACAGCGGTGATGCGTATCTTGCGGATATCGCCCAGCTGGTCGAGCAGAAGAATTTCAAACCCGCCACCGTTATCGCCCACTCGATGGGGGGGCAGATCGCGGTGCGCTTTGCGGCGACCTTTCCAGAGTGCGTCAAAAAGCTGGTGATAATCGAAGGGATTGGTTTGAATCCCGAAACCCTGAAAGAGCAAAGTGAGCGCAGTTATGCGGAAAGCATGCGGGAATGGATCAGCTATCGTCGTGAGCTGTCGGGCCGTATGCCCAAGCGCTATGCGACCCTAGAAGAAGCCTATGCGCGGATGCGGGAGAAAAACCCCCATCTCAGCGTTGCGCAGGCTCAGCATCTGGCTTACCACGGTATCAGCCAGAACGAAGACGGCAGCTATACCTGGAAGTTTGACAACTACACTCGTCGCTTTGCCCGTAAGGACTTGAGCGAGAGTGAGTTGCGCTGGTTGTATGAGCAGATTCAATGCCCGACATTGATCTTCTGGGGTTCGGACACCTTTCTTGAGAACCCTGCCGACAATGGCCGGATGGCGCATTTTCGCAATGCTGAACTCATCACCTATGAAAAGGCCGGTCACTGGTTACATCATGACCAGCTGGAGCGTTTTTTGTCGGATGTGAAGGCGTTTATCAATTGAAATCGCCTCTGATTGATTCAGGTCATCTTTCAGCAGCTGGTGTTTTGCAAGACTTCGCTTATTGATTTGAATGTCGAGGACGTTTCTCATGCACGCTTTGCCCCACAAGTATTATGTTTCAGTCAGTGGAAAGTCGCAGGATAACTTGGCCTTAACGGCCGATAAGTTGCCCGGTTTGGCGGTGGCTGCGCCGGCTGAGTTTGATGGGCCGGGGGATCAATGGTCTCCGGAAACCCTGTTGATGGGGGCGATCAGCAGTTGTTTTATTCTGTCTTTTCGGGCGATTTCTACAGCCTCGCATTTTGAGTGGTTGACACTGGAGTGTGACTGCGAAGGAACGCTGGAAGTGATTGAGCGCAAAATGCAGTTTACGACAGTTACCCTTAAGGCAAGGCTCACCATCCCGGAAGGCGGCGATGTCGAAAAGGCGCAGAAGCTGCTCGATAAAGCTGAGCGTTCCTGCCTGGTCAGTAATTCACTTTCCTCAGAAGTACACCTGGAAGCTGAAGTTTCCGTAGCCTAAGTCCCCGTGCGATAAGGCGCAGGGTTAGGTAGCCGGCACCGGAGTGTAAGCCTCCGGTTGCCAGTGTGCAGCGACGGCCCTGCTGTGATTGGCGACTTTTCCCGCTTGTTTGCCCTATACTTTATCCCTACTAAATGCGCCGGTTAGTGCCAAATATGCCGGTGTGTGACAAATCAATAATTCCGCTTGCCGCATTCCGTGCGGCCAGCGTCGTGGCGGATTGGAGAATCGGTGGCAAAATCACCCGCGGGCACAGTCAGGGAAGAAAGCGCGTTCGCGCCGCTCAGGCATGACACCTTTCGCAATATGTGGATCAGCAATACGGTGTCCAACGCCGGCAGCCTGATCCAGAGTGTCGCTGCTGCTTGGGTGATGGCCAGTATTTCCACCGCAGATGATGTCGCGCTGGTGCAGACCGCGACCTTCCTGCCGATGGCGCTGTTTGCTCTGCCGGCGGGCGCTATTGCCGATATCTACGATCGGCGGAAAGTGCAAATCGTGTTCTTTTCCCTGGCTCTGCTCGCAGCGGTGCTGATGACCTTGGTCGCCATGTTGGGGCTGATTACCCCCGGCGTACTGCTGGCCCTGTGTTTTTTGGTGGGCTGCGGCAATGCCCTGTCTGCGCCGGCGCGGGGGGCTTCGGTGGGGGAGCAGGTTCCCAAGGAGCTGATTCCCCAGGCGGTAGGTCTTAACAATATCAGCTATAACCTGGCGCGCAGTGTCGGCCCAGCCGTAGGGGGGATGATCGTTGCGGCCTTTGGCGCGACGGTGGCCTTTGCGGTGAACGCGGTCTCCTATCTACCCATGCTGGAATCGTTGCGGCGTTGGCAACGGGAGGAGGAGGTATCCCGGCTGCCGCCAGAGGGCCTGGTTCGCTCCATTAAATCCGGTGTGCGCTACGTGGTGAACATGCAGCCGGTGCGGAGGGCGGTGTCCCGGGCATTTTTTGTCTGTTTACTGGGTGCGGCGCTGCCCTCGCTAATGCCGCTGATCGCCCGGGATTTGCTCGGCGGCGATGCGCGAACCTTTGGGTTACTGCTGGGATTCTTCGGCGCGGGGGCGGTATCCGGGATTTTTGTCCTACAGCCCCTGCGTCGCGCTTTGGGCAATGAAAATACCTTGCGGGTCTGCAGCCTGGTTGTGGCGGCCTGTCTGGTTGCGCTGGCGGCAAGCCGCAGTGCGATGCTGGATTTCGCGGTGCTGATGCTCGCCGGTATGGCGTGGATGGTCATTACTACAACCATCAGCGTCATGGTGCAGTTGTTTGTGCCCCGCTGGGTGATGGGGCGGGCGATCTCGACGTCTACCGCGTCTATCTCGCTCGGTGTTTCACTCGGGGCCTGGTTTTGGGGTGTGGTGGCCAGTCAGCACGGTGTGGCTGCGGCATTCCACTTGGCTGCGGCGGCGCTGGCCTTATCAATCATTCTAGGGCGTTTTTTGCCCGTGGCCGATCGTACCTCGTCCACTGAGCTGGATGAACGGGTGTTGGATGATCCGGACGTTAAGTTGGCGATCAGCGGACGCAGTGGTCCCATCAGCATCGAGCTGCAGTACCGCATTGGCGCAGACAAGGCGCGGGATTTCTACAATCTTATGCGTGAAATGCAAGGTGTTCGCACTCGCAACGGCGCCTACGACTGGTCGCTGTCGAGAGATCTTGCTGACCCGGAGCACTGGGTGGAGCGGTTTAGCTGCCCGACCTGGAATGACTATTTACGCTTAAGGAACCGGCGAACACTTGAAGATACCGCCCTCCACCGGCGGGCGGGCGCCATGCATATCGGCATTGAGCCAATAAAAGTGAAGCGCTGGCTGGATCGGCCTTCGGGCTCAGTGCGCTGGCAGGATGACGCGCCGGACCGGGGTGATGACGCCCTGCGTCTTGATGAGTAACGGCGGCGTGCGCCGCCCTGGCCGACAAGGCTAGGCGATAGCTTAGGAAATCTTTTTCTCCCAGAACTCGGCGACGCCGGTGTCTTCGCGAAGACTGTAGCTGTTAAATCCATAGTGGCGGTAGGCGGACTTTGCGATGTGGTTGCCGCTCAGGACCTCCAGAGTAAGCTTACAGCAGCCGCGTTCACGAGCGAGTTGTTCTACCTTGGTAAGTAACTCCTTACTTATGCCTTTGCCGCGATATTCCGGGGCGACAACGATGTCGTGGATATTGATCAGTGGGCGGCAGGCAAAGGTTGAGAAGCCTTCAAAACAGTTGGCCAGGCCGATCGGTTTGCTGCCGTCGAAGGCGAGCACACTGAAGGCATCGCTGCGTTTAGCCAGTGCAGGTACCAGATCACTGCGGACCTCTTCGGCCAGGGCCTGGGCGCCACCCATGGGATCCAGTGCATAAATGTCCATCAGAGACACCAGGGCTTGGGCGTGTTGCGGATTGTGGTAATCCGCTTTCAGAATATCGATTTTCACTGTTTGCTTCTTGTCGAGGTGAGCTTGATGTCGCGTTTAAATCACGGCGACAGATTTAATCTGTGCCCAGATAGGCTGGTTTTCGGCCAGCGCCAGAGCGTCGGCGGAGCGGCGGGTTATCCGCGCGATCAGGGCGCTTTCGCCGAGACGCAATTTTACCAGTAACATGCCGGGGTGATGATCGGCAGCTATGGCCTCAATGATGGCGGGCAGGCTATTTAAAATGCTGGTATCGGCGTGCTGCTGTTTAGCGAGGCTGATATCTCTGGCGAGTATCCGTACGCGAATTGGGCTGTTTACGCTGTGGCCGCTATCGCGCAACCACAACTCTCCACCGGGAAAGCGAACTCTGGATAGGTGCCAGGTTTCGTCCCGCTCGATCACAAGCCCTTCCAGAACGACACCCGCTTCTTCGCCGAGCTTGAGTGAGGGTTCCAGGCTCGACAGGGTGTCGTTTAGCGTGCCGCTGGCGATGGCTCGGCCTCGCTCCATGGCGACCAGGTGGTCGGCCAGTCGTGCGACTTCGTCGGGAGCGTGACTGACGTAAAGGATCGGCAGGTCCAGCTCCTGCTTGATGCGCTCCAGGTAGGGCAGAATCTCCAGCTTGCGGGGGAGGTCCAGGGCGGACAGGGGCTCATCCATGAGTAACAGTCTCGGCTGGATTAGCAGGGCGCGGGCAATCGCAACGCGCTGGCGCTCGCCGCCGGAGAGTTTGTCCGGGTGCCGTTCGAGCAGGGGCTCAATACCCAGTAAGCTTACGGCCTGATCGAGGCTGATCGGGTGGTCTGTGGGTGGTGCGCGTTTGATGGCATAGTCCAGGTTGCCCCGGGCGCTGAGGTGGCTGAACAGGCTGGCTTCCTGAAAGACATAGCCAACCGGGCGGCGGTGACTGGGAATGAATACGCTGTCGGATTGCCAGATTTCCTCGCCGAATTTCATATGACCGACCTCAGCCCTTTCCAGCCCGGCGATACAGCGGAGTAGCGAGGTTTTACCTGAGCCGGAATGACCGAACAAGGCGGTAACGCCGCGGCTAGGCAGGTGCAGGTCGACGTCTAGCGAAAACTCGGGATAGTTAAGTTTGAAGCGGGCAGTGATGTCACTCATCGGCCTATTTTAACCCCGTGCTCAACGTAGCGCGCGGATTAAAGGTATACAGCAATAACAAGACCAGGAACGAAAAGCCCACCATCGTCAATGAAAGGGTATGAGCGCTGCTGTAGTCCAGGGCTTCGACATGGTCGTAAATCTGCATGGAAACCACCCGGGTCTCGCCCGGGATGTTGCCACCAATCATCAGTACTACGCCAAACTCGCCTATGGTGTGGGCAAAGCCCAATACGGCTGCGGTCAGCAGCCCTGGTCTGGCCTGCGGCAACACAATGCTGAAAAAACGGTCCCAGGGGCCAGCCCGCAACATCGCTGCGGCTTCAAGGGGGCGCGGGCCAATGGCTTCAATCGCATTCTGGATGGGTTGAACAACAAAGGGCAGCGAGTAGATCACCGAGGCGATGACAAGCCCCTGAAAGGTAAAGGTCAGGGTGCCTATGCCCATGGCTTGAGTTAGCTGCCCCACAATGCCCTGCGGCCCCATGGCGACGAGTAGATAAAAGCCCAATACGCTGGGAGGGAGCACAATGGGCAGCGCGATCATGGCTCCGACGGGTATCTTCAAGCGGCTGCGGGTGGATGCCAGCCACCAGGCGATTGGCGTCCCGATCAGTAATAGCAGCACAGTGACGAGCAGGGCAAGTTTTAATGTCAGCCAAATAGCGGTCAGGTCGCCGGCGGTAAATGGCATGGCTTACTTCTCCAGTTTTGCGTGTGATCGCGTTGGCTTGGCCGCCAAAATTCAGGGTAATCGTAATGATAGTGTGCTGGAAACGATTTCTGTATCTAATTTTTGTTGTATGCGGTCAGGGAATTAAGGCACTTTTTATTGATCTAATCCGGTTGTTTGCTCTTTAGCCCGGTTCTAGTATCAGGATATTACAGCCAGGGCTCGGTAGTATGAAGATGTTGATAAATTCGTTGGCGCCCCTTTTCAAGGGAGGAAACTGAAATAGGGCGCCAGCCTGAGTTGCAGCGTTTGGAGGTGATATCAATGCTGAATCAAAACACTCTGCAGGTAAATTCACGGCGAGTACTGCGTTATTCTGCCGCACTTGTTTTCGGTTTGCTAACGGCCTGTGGTGGCGATTCGGGTGGGAGCACCTATCGCGGTACGTCCATCGATTTGAATTGTATGGCAGCGGATATTAGCGCGTTGCCGGTCGAGACCCTGTCTGCAGAAGAAGAGCAATCCCTGGTCTTTATGCGGGAAGAGGAAAAGCTGGCGCGGGACGTCTATCTCTACCTGGGTGATTACTGGGGAATGCGGATTTTTAACAATATCGCCGATAGTGAGCAAACGCATATGGATGCAGTTCTGCAATTGCTGGATCGCTATAGTATCGCCGATCCTGCGGCGGGCAATGCGGCAGGTGTCTTTACCAATACCGATTTGCAGCAGCTCTATAACGCCCTGATCGATCAGGGTGATACCAGTGTACTGGAAGCCTTGATTGTCGGGGCACTCATCGAAGACCTCGATA
>JBFEVY010000025.1:0-20118 GCA_041546665.1 Spongiibacteraceae bacterium
AACTTGGCATCCTTGTTAACTGTCATTTTTTGCTTCATATCATCAAATGCCGTCGCCCCCATCTGGGACATTTCACTATTGGAAAACAGCATAATCTGGTTACGCCCGGTCGGTGACTGGGCGCAGGCAACAAGAATAGCCGCCACAACGACAGCCACGGCTATATTGACTCTGCTCATTGGATTCCCCATGTTGAGTAGATGAAATTTTTCCTCATTATGGCAGTCGTAATATGCTACTGGCAAAACAGAATATTAAATTTAGGAGCGCAGCGTGAAAGAGCCTTGTGGATGGTGCGGCAGTGATCCCCTGTATCGCGATTATCACGACAAAGAATGGGGAGTTCCCTGCAATGACGACCAACGCCTGTTTGAATTTATCATCCTCGAATCGGCCCAGGCCGGCCTGAGCTGGCTGACAATACTGCGCAAGCGCGAGGGCTACCGCAAAGCCTTTGCAAACTTTGACGCCCGAAAAGTCGCCCGGTTCACTGAAGCCGATGTCGAACGGCTCCTGCTGAACCCGGACATCGTGCGCAACCGCAAGAAAATCGAGAGTGCAATCGGCAATGCCAAGTGTTTCCTCGCACTACAAAAAGAATTTGGTACTGCCAGCCATTACTTCTGGCAGTTTTTCCACAACACGCCCCGCCAAAATCGCTGGCGTGAGCTCAAGGATATCCCCGCGACCAGCCCCGAATCAGATGCCATCGCCAAGGATATGAAAAAGCGGGGCTTTCGCTTTTTCGGCAGTACCATCTGTTATGCTCACTTGCAGGCCCTGGGCTTTGTGAATGACCACCTGCTGAGCTGCCCGCAATACAATGCCTGCAAGACCTTGGGGCGCGATTTCAGCATCGCCTGATAATGACGATTTTTCACCCGGAGCTTGAACAGCCATGAAAAGATTTTTCGCACTACTGATTTCATCACTGCTGCTGGCGGCGTGTAGCAGCACTGACGTGATCACCGATTACAACCCCCGGGCCGACTTTGCGCGCTTTCAACGGTTTATCTGGGCAGACGAGCTCGAAACGGTAAAAGCAGAGGAAGGCACACTGCAAAATTCGCCCTTTCTGAAGGATCACTTGCGCGCTTCGCTCACCGGACAGTTGAAGAACGGCTTATACCAGCACGTGGACTCCCTTGATAAGGCCGATTTCATTGTCCGCTACTACCTGCTCTCGGCGCCGGACACGGTGAGCCGCAGCCCCCGCCTCGGTATTGGCCTGGGCAGTTTCTCAGGGCACGTAGGCATCAGCTCCTCGGTGGGGATCCCGCTGGGCAAGGACAGCCTTCACCGCAACGTGCAGATTTTGATCGACCTGCTCGATACCAAGGACAAAAAGCTCAGCTGGCGCGGTTCCCTGGTTATTGAACTCGACGACCAAGATCCTAAGGAAAACCAGATTCGCATCGACCGGGCCGTGGCAGAGATATGGGCGCAATACCCGCCCAAATAGGGCCTAGCCTACGCCACCGGGCTCGGCGTAAGGAAACAGGCTGCGTAGCTGCTGTTCGGACATTTCCCGCAGCAGCGTGATATTGCGCTCTGGAATGGTGGCGGTATCGCCAAAAGCTTCAATGGCCTCAGCCAGGCTCTGCTCCCGCAGCAAGTGGAATATCGGATAGGGGGCGCGGTTACTGAAATTCGCGGAATCATCCGGCTCCGCATCGGCAAAACAGTAGTGCGGGTGAAAACTGGCTATCTGTATCTCATCTCGCCAGGGGGAGGAGTCCAACAGCCCTTCGGCAACGCCGAGGCAGTCCAGGTAGTCGTCAAAATCTGCTAGCCCCTCGGAACATACCAGTAGTGTGGTTTCTACCCGCTCTACCGGCTTGTCCCCCAATAGACTCATTTCACGGTATAGCTCGCCGAGCATCTCCTCAAAATCGGATGATTCACTTACTGCAATTCTCACCCGGCCATCCCGGTAGGGCCGGCTGGCAAAGGGGCAGAGGTTTAAGCCCACTACCACCCGCTCCAACCACTTCTCCACCTCCCCGACCACCTGTTCTAATCGCGCCATTTTATTCCCCTACACCCGGCTTGGGGCGCTATTTTTATCCAATCCTGGCATCTTTGCATTAGATACCGGCGTTATTACCCGTTTGTGTTTTAGATTAAATTCCCATAATCGCGGCTTTACAAAGCGCATCCAGAAGAGACTGCTACACTGAATTTACGACTGAAACCAATTTCAGCGCCGTCTGCTGTATACAGCAGACGATTCCAGTAATAACAGGTGACACCGAATACCGACCTACCCCCCAGCCAAACCGACGGATCTTTCCGAATAGGGAGTTTAGTATGAAGCGATACTACTTTCTGGCCGACAATCTCGACAAACTCGAGACCATTGAACGCGACCTTGAGCAAAACGGCCTTTCAACACCGCAAATTCATGTTCTCAGCCGCGATGACTGCGGCGTGATGCAGCGCGCGCTGAATGATGTCGAAGCCGTATTGCGAAAAGATGTTGTGCACTCCATGAGCCGAGGCGCCCTGGCCGGGGCGGCCGCCGCGGCGCTGGTTCTTGCCACCGGACATTATTCCGGCGCCACGCTGGCGGTGGGCTGGATGCCCTTTATCTTTCTCGCGGTTGTCGTACTTGGCTTTATCACCTGGGAAGCCGGCCTATTTGGTATCCAGGAGCCCCACCGGGATTTTCGACGCTTTGAACAGGCCCTCGGTAGCGGCAGACACCTGATGATGGTGGACGCCAACGACAACGACGAAGCCATTCTCAACCGGATTACAGCCCATTACCCTGAGCTGGAATTTTCCGGTACCGGAGAAGGGGCACCGGGGTGGTATATCAGCCTGCAAAACCGCTGGCGGCATTTTATCGAGGTGATGCCCTGATCTGGCTAGCCTGAAAAGCAAAAGGACGGCTTTTGCCGTCCTTTCGGGTATCGCCAGGCAAAATTCCTTATTGATGGTACGGCGCAGAAAGCTCCCGCACAGACTCAATAAAGGCTCCCGCATTTTCGGGTTTTACTTCCGGCGTGATGCCATGGCCGAGGTTGAATACATGGCCGGTACCCGAACCGTAGCTGGCTAGGATCGCACTCACTTCCTGGCGAATGCGAGCCGGAGAAGCGTGCAGCATGGCCGGATCCATATTACCCTGCAAGGCAACGCGGTCGCCGACTCGAGCCCGAGCCGCACCAATATCCGTAGTCCAATCGAGCCCCAACGCTGATGCGCCGGTCTCTGCCATCACTTCCAGCCACTGACCACCGTTTTTGGTAAACAGAATAACCGGAACCTGCCGGCCCTCGCTTTCCTTGATCAGCCCATCGACGATTTGTTTCATATAACGCAGGCTAAACTCCTGGTAGGCCGCATGACTCAGTGCACCGCCCCAGGTATCAAAAATCTGCACCGCCTGGGCACCGGCGCGAATCTGGTCATTCAGGTAGGCCGTGACGCTCTGCGCCAATTTGTCCAGCAGGGCATGCATCAGTTCGGGCTGGTCAAAGGCCAGAGCCTTGCAACGCGCGTGATCCTTGGAGCCACCGCCCTCCACCATATAGGTCGCGAGGGTCCAGGGGCTGCCGGAAAAACCAATCAGCGGCACTCGACCATTCAATTCCCGACGAATAGTACGCACCGCGTCGCAAACATAGGTCAGATCATTTTCACCGTCTATCACCGGCAGCGCATCGACGTCCGCCTGAGTGCGCACGGTCTTTTTGAAACGCGGACCCTCACCGGTTTCGAAGTAGAGCCCCAGACCCATCGCATCGGGGATGGTGAGAATATCGGAGAACAGAATTGCCGCATCCAGTGGGTAGCGATCCAACGGCTGCAGGGTGACTTCGCAGGCCAACTCGGGGTTCATACACAGCGACATAAAGTCGCCGGCCCGCGCGCGGGTCTCGCGATATTCCGGCAGATAACGCCCGGCCTGACGCATCATCCAGACAGGGGTGTAGTCCACTGGCTGCCTCAGCAGGGCGCGGAGAAAAGTATCATTTTTGAGTTCAGTCATTGTACGCTCGATGCTTCTAACGGGTGACGAAAGACGCCAGAACCCCGGTGGGGCGCCACCCGGCGCCTCACTTTACCCGTTCTGCGCCCAGCTTAGACTTGCAAGTAGTCCAGTATGCCTTCAGCCGCCTGGCGGCCTTCCCATACCGCAGTTACCACCAGATCAGAGCCGCGCACCATATCGCCACCGGCAAAGACCTTGGGGTTACTGGTCTGGAATTTGAACTGCTGTTGTTCAGGGGCTTCTACGCCACCCCAGCTGTTGATATCAACCTTGGCGCCAGCCAACCACTCAGGCGGATTAGGCTGGAAACCAAAGGCCACCAGAACGATATCTGCGGGAATCACTTCCTCACTGCCGGCAATGGGCTCTGGGCGGCGGCGACCGTTTTCGTCCGGCTCACCCAGTTGGGTTGTAACGACTTTGATCCCTTCGACACGGCCGTTGCCAACAATGGCAATTGGCTGCCGGTTAAACAGGAACTGTACACCCTCTTCCCGAGCATTTTGCACTTCCCGACGGGAACCCGGCATGTTTTCTTCGTCACGGCGATACACACAGGTCACTGAGGTCGCGCCCTGGCGCACAGAGGTGCGGTTACAGTCCATCGCGGTATCACCACCGCCCAGTACGACAACCTTTTTGCCATTTACGCTGATGAATTCACCCGCGTCTTTTTCCCAGCCCATATTGCGGTTCACATTGGACACCAGGAAGGGCAGCGCATCGTACACGCCCGGCAGATCTTCACCTGGGAAACCACCTTTCATGTATTTGTAGGTCCCCATTCCCATGAACACCGCATCGTACTCATCCAGCAATTCCTGCATGGTGATATCGGCGCCGATGGTGGTATTCAGGCGGAATTCCACACCCATCTCTTCCAGCACGCGACGGCGGCGCTGAACAACGGATTTTTCCAGTTTGAATTCGGGAATACCAAAGGTGAGCAGACCACCGATTTCAGGGTAGCGGTCAAAGACCACCGGCTTGACCCCGGCCCGCACCAGCACGTCGGCGCAACCGATACCCGCCGGGCCGGCACCAATCACGGCGACTTTTTTATCAGTCCACACCCGCTTGGACATATCCGGGCGCCAGCCCAGCTCCAACGCAGTATCCGTGATGTATTTTTCGGTCGAGCCGATGGTCACTGCGCCAAATCCGTCGTTCAGGGTACAGGCGCCTTCGCAGAGACGGTCCTGAGGACAAACGCGACCACAGACTTCCGGCAGGCTATTGGTTTGATGGCTCAACTCAGCCGCTTCAAACAGATTGCCCTCACTGACCAGCTTGAGCCAGTTGGGAATATAGTTGTGAACCGGACACTTCCATTCGCAATACGGGTTACCACAGGCCAGACACCGGTGAGCCTGGTGTTTGACCTCTTCTTCTTTGTACGGCTCGTAGATTTCTACGAAATTATTGCGCCGAGTGTCGATTTCGATTTTGTGGGGGTCCTGGCGCCCCACATCGAGGAACTGAAAAGTATTACTTAAACGTTCAGCCATTGGATTCTCCTACTCTCGGCAAGCTTATTCGGGACGCTTTCTGGTGGCATCAAGCAAATGACTCAGGCTCGCTGCCTTAGGCTTGACCATCCAGAATTTGCCGACGTAGTCATCAAAATTATCAAGTATGTGCTGCCCCCAGGCGGAGCCGGTCTCAGCAACAAACTCTTCGATATTACCGCGCAGATAGCTGCGATAGGCTTCAAGGGGCTCGGAGGTAATCCGGCAGATTTCCACCAACTCGCTGTTATAGCGGTCAACAAAGCGGTGCTCTTCATCCAGCACATAGGCAAAACCACCGGTCATACCCGCGCCGAAGTTCACTCCGGTTGCACCGAGTACAGTGATATTACCGCCGGTCATATACTCACAGCAGTGGTCACCTGCGCCTTCAATAACGGCATGTGCACCGGAGTTACGGACACCAAAGCGCTCGCCCGCTGTTCCTGCAGCAAATAGCTTGCCACCTGTGGCCCCATACAGACAGGTATTGCCGACAATCGACGTTTCCTGGCTTTTGAATGCGCTGCCGCGTGGTGGGAAGATCACCAACTTACCACCGGCCATGCCCTTACCGACGTAGTCGTTGGCATCGCCTTCCAGGTGCATGTGCAAGCCGCCGGCATTCCACACCCCGAAGCTTTGACCCGCGGTGCCCGTCAAACGCAGCACAATTGGCGCGTCATCCATACCGAGATTGCCGTGACGCTTGGCAATTTCACCGGAAATCCGCGCACCGATAGAACGGTCACAGTTATTCACAGTGAAGCCAAACTCACCACCGCGCTTCTCTTCGATCGCAGGAAGAACGGCCGCAACCATCGTTTCAGCCTTTTCGCCCTTATCGAAGGGCGCATTCAAACCAACCTGGCAAAACTCAGGCTGATCGGCCGCTTTGGGATCTTTGTAGAGAATCGGTGACAGATCGAGCAGGCCGTGCTTGTCAGTGGTGCCCGCCTTTTGCTCGAGTAAGTCAGTGCGACCAATCAGCTCTTCCAGGCTACGCACACCAATGCTCGCCATCCACTCGCGGGTTTCCATCGCCATAAAGGTGAAGAAGTTTGTCACCATTTCAACGGTACCGATAAAGTGATCATCCCGCAGGCGCTCGTCCTGGGTTGCCACACCGGTCGCACAGTTGTTCAGGTGACAGATACGCAAATACTTACAGCCCAGCGCCACCATCGGAGTGGTACCAAAACCAAAACTCTCGGCACCGAGGATCGCCGCTTTCACGACGTCCAGACCGGTTTTCAAACCACCGTCGGTCTGCACGCGCACTTTGCCGCGCAAGCCGTTACCACGAAGGGTCTGCTGCGCTTCAGAAAGCCCCAGTTCCCAGGGTGAACCTGCGTAGCGAATAGAGGTAAGCGGACTGGCCGCCGTCCCGCCGTCGTATCCGGAAATAGTGATCAGGTCAGCGTAGGCCTTGGCAACCCCCGCTGCAATCGTGCCCACCCCGGGCTCAGAAACCAGCTTAACGGAAACCAGCGCCTCCGGATTGACCTGCTTGAGGTCAAAAATCAGCTGCGCCAAATCCTCGATAGAATAAATATCGTGGTGGGGCGGAGGAGAAATCAGGGTTACACCGGGCACGGAATAACGCAGACGCGCGATCAGAGCATTAACTTTACCACCGGGTAACTGGCCGCCTTCACCGGGCTTGGCACCCTGCGCGACCTTGATCTGCAGCACTTCGGCATTAACCAGGTAGTGCGGCGTAACACCAAAGCGGCCAGAAGCGATCTGCTTGATCTTGGAAACTTTTTCAGTGCCGTAACGCGCCGGGTCTTCACCACCTTCACCAGAGTTTGAACGGGCACCGAGGCGGTTCATTGCCGTCGCCAGGGCTTCGTGTGCCTCGGGGCTCAATGCACCGAGCGACATTCCCGCCGAGTCAAACCGCTTGAGAATCGCTTCCACCGGTTCCACTTCGTCCAGCGGAATGGCCTTGGCCGCGCCACTGAATCCCAGCAAGTCCCGTAGTGTCGCTACCGGCCGGTCATTGACCAGCGTGGCGTATTTTTTCCACACTGCGTAATCACCCGACTTCACCGCCTGCTGGAGGTGCATGACAACGTCAGGGTTAAAGGCGTGGTATTCCTTGCCGTGTACATATTTCAGCAGGCCGCCCTGGTCCAAGGCCTTGCGTGGCAACCAGGCAACGGTTGCGAGCGCTTCCTGATCCCGCTGCAGACCGTCAAAGCCCACACCGGCAATACGACTGGCAACACCGCAAAAACAGGCATCGACAACTTCGTTATCCAGGCCCACGGCCTCAAAAAGTTGCGCGCCACGATAGGACGAAATGGACGAGATGCCCATTTTCGACATAATTTTCAGCAGGCCTTTGTTAATGCCCTTACAGTAGTTGCGGTGCACACTTTCTTCGTCACCCAACAACTCACCGTCGCTGAGCATATCGCTCAATACCGCGAAAGCCATATAGGGGTAAACAGCCGTCGCACCAAAGCCGAACAGACAGGCCATCTGGTGGGAATCCCGCGCAGTACCGCTCTCTACCACCAAGTTGGCATTACAACGCAAGCCCTGCTTGATAAGGTGGTGGTGCACCGCACCGGTCGCCAGCAGGCTGTGAACCACCAGCATACCCGGCTCAACCTGACGATCGCTCAGGACCAGAATGACCTTGCCATTGCGCACGGCTTCTTCGGCGGTGCGCGCCACTTCGGCCACAGCCTCTTTCAGAGAGGTTTTGGCAGGATCAAAACTCAGGTCAATCTGTGCAATGGGATAACGGGGCGAATTCACTCCCATCAACCGCTGGAACTTGTTGGGTGACAGCACCGGACTGGTCAGAATCAAACGATCAGCGTGATCCGCTGTCTGCTCGAAGACATTCTGTTCTGCGCCCAGCAGGGTTTCCAGGCTCATCACAATCGCTTCACGCAAGGGGTCGATCGGCGGGTTGGTAACCTGGGCAAATTTCTGCCGGAAATAATCGTACAGTGAGCGCTGAGTGGCAGACAGAACCGCCATCGGGGTGTCATCCCCCATTGAGCCAACCGCTTCATTGCCGCTTTCACCAAGCGCAGTCAGTACTTGCTCACGTTCTTCAAAGCTGACCTGGAAGAATTTCTGCAGGGCTTTCAGTTGCTCGCCTTCCGGCAAAGCGGGACGCTCACCCTGGATGAGCTGATCCTCCAGACGGTTGGCATTATCGCGCAACCACTTTTTATAGGGGTGCGCCGACTTCAGACGCTGATCAACCTCGGCGGTGTGAAGCACCTCACCGGTCTGGGTATCGACTACAAGAATCTGCCCCGGTCCAACACGACCTTTGGCAACAACCTGATCCGGTTGATAAGCATAGGTGCCGATTTCAGAGGCAACGGTAATAAAGCCGTCCCGGGTAATCACCCAGCGGGATGGACGCAGACCATTGCGGTCCAGCATACATACCGCGTAACGTCCGTCGGTCATTACCAAACCGGCCGGCCCGTCCCAGGGCTCCATATGCATGGAGTTGTATTCGTAGAACGCCTTGAGGTCGGCATCCATGTGCTCAATATTCTGCCATGCTGGCGGCACCAGCATGCGCACCGCGCGGAACAGCTCCATACCACCCGCCATCAGCAATTCAAGCATATTGTCCAGGCTGGAAGAGTCAGAACCCGAGCGATTCACCAGCGGTGCCAGTTCGCTGACATTGGGCAGCAAGGGACTGGCAAAATTCGCCGTGCGAGCCTCGGCCCAGTTGCGGTTCCCCTCGATCGTGTTGATCTCACCATTGTGAGCCAACATCCGGAAGGGTTGCGCCAACGGCCAACGCGGCATGGTGTTGGTAGAAAAACGCTGGTGGAAAACGCAAATCCCGGTTTCCAGCGCCGGGTTACCCAGATCTTTGTAGAACTTGGGCAGGTCTACCGGCATTACCAGACCTTTGTAGGACAGCACCTCAGAAGACAGACTACAGATGTAAAAATCTGCATCGTTCTCCAATGCCATTTCAGTCTGGCGACGCACCACGAACAACCGGGTTGCCAGTTCCTGGCGACTCAACTCGCTAACATTAATAAAGAGTTGCTCAATACGCGGCAGACTGGACAGGGCGATTTCGCCACACACAGACGCATCGACAGGCACTTCCCGCCAGCCAACGACGTCGAGGCCGTTGGCCTTAACTACATGATTCATGGCCTCGCGGGCCGCATCGGCGCGAGCCGCGTCCTGACTCAGGAAAACCTGCGCAACCCCGTAGATGTCCGTCAACTCAGCATCTAACTCGGCCTTCGCAACGCCGCGAAGAAAGGTATCTGGCTTTTGAATCAACAGGCCGCAGCCATCCCCCGTTTTCCCATCCGCGGCAATACCGCCGCGGTGAGTCATGCAGGTAAGCGACTCGATGGCTGTCTGCAACAGGGTGTGGCTTGCCTTGCCTTCCATATGGGCAATCAGGCCAAATCCGCAGTTGTCACGCACGTCTTCAGGTCTGTACAGGCCTGTACTCATAAAACGACTCTCAAAAAAACAACAAGAAAAACAAGCAGATAACTAGAATGAGCTACCGGGCACGCTGGGCATACCCGAAAAAAGGAGTGACATTCTACACGGACGGAGCATAACCGACAAACGCGGGCTCGATTTTGATCATTTTTCAATCAAATCTCAAGCCGAGACCCCGGCTTCTCGCAATACCGCAACCACGTCCGACTCTGGCACCTCACTCGTAATAACTGCCTTCCCTAGCCCCTCAAGCAACACCAGTCGCAAGCG
Organism: Spongiibacteraceae bacterium; assembly: GCA_041546665.1. Lineage (GTDB taxonomy): Bacteria > Pseudomonadota > Gammaproteobacteria > Pseudomonadales > Spongiibacteraceae > Spongiibacter. The sequence continues at coordinate 10,246 of JBFEVY010000025.1, forward strand.
GCCATCGACCACCTTTTTGTCTCTTCCCATCAACTGCAAAAATTGCTCCACATTCATCGTGGAAGGGGGAGAAACTGGCAATCCACAGCGTGACAACAAGGCGGTTCCGCGAGCAAGTACTTCTTCCGGCAACCACCCCATACGAACCGAGAGCGCCATGGCCAAGACCATTCCCGCCGCCACCGCTTCGCCATGCAGCCAACTGCCGTAACCCTCTGCCGTTTCAATAGCGTGACCAAAGGTATGGCCCAAATTCAGGATTGCGCGCCGGCCGCCCTCTCGCTCATCCTCAGCGACCACCGCCGCTTTGTTCACACAGGACCGATAGACCGCTTCAGCGAGGATGTCGCCATCTCTGGCCATCAAAGTATCACTATTCTGCTCAAGCCAATCAAAAAACTCGGCATCGCAAATCAGTCCGTACTTTATGACTTCGGCAACACCCGCGGAATACTCCCGGTCTGGAAGACTATCCAATAGAGCCAGGTCAGCAACGACACAATTCGGCTGATGGAAGGCTCCAATCATGTTTTTCCCAAGCGGATGGTTTACCCCGGTTTTGCCGCCCACGGAAGAATCCACCATGGACAACAGCGTTGTCGGCATCTGTACAAAATCCACGCCACGTTGATAACAGGCCGCCGCAAAACCGCACATATCACCCACCACACCGCCACCGAGGGCCACCAGAGTGGTACTGCGATTGTGCCCCGCCTCCAGCAGACGGTCCAGTATCCGGCTCATTACCTCCAGAGATTTATACTCCTCCCCATCGGGAAGCACGACCTCACAACACTGTTTTTCCGCTAACTGGGCTTTAACTTCCGCCATGTAAAGCGGCGCAATAGTTTCATTGGAGACAATACAGACCTGCTTTCCCTTTATCAGGGGAAACCATAGCTCCCGCTGACTGAGAAGCTGCCGACCGATATAGATAGGATAACTGCGCTCTCCCAGAGCGACTTCTAGGTGTCTCATGACGTTGTGGTATTCCGCGCTAACAGGGCTAGTTGGGATTGAAACGATATACCGGGGAGTATATCAGTAGCCGACGCCCTGCTGTAGCTGGCTGCAAAGCTCCTGCACTACCGAGCGCGGACTGCGTCCGTCAGTTTGCAGGGTAAAATCCGCCAGTGCCTCATAGAGGGGAGCGCGCTCGGCCATGAGGTTGCGCAGGGTTTCCTGAGGGTTGCCTTGCTGAAGCAATGGACGCTTACGGTCGCGGGCCGTGCGCCGAATCTGTTCCTCCACCGAGGTACAGAGGTAAATCACCTGCCCCTGCGCCGCCATGATACGGCGATTCTCCTCCCGCAGTACTGCACCGCCTCCTGTAGAGATCACACAGCGCCCACCCTCCGACAGCGTTTTCAGCATGGTGGTTTCGCGGTCGCGAAAGCCCTGCTCGCCCTCTTTGTCGAAAATCCACGGGATATCCACTCCACTACATTCCTCGATTTCTCGATCAACATCGTAAAAAGGAATATGAAGGGTCTCAGCAAGCAAACGGCCGATGGTGGTTTTACCCGCCCCCATCGGCCCGACAAGATACAGCGCACCAGTAGTGTTTTGCACGAAAATCCTTGTCCTCAATCCACCAGGCTATCAGCCAGGATACGCGGCGTGATAAAAATCAGCGTTTCCTGTTTCTCACGGGTAACCGTCGTAGTCTTGAACAAGCGACCGAGGAACGGGATATCCCCCAACAACGGCACCTTTGTCACAGACTCTACTTCGAGTTGATCGTAGATACCGCCAAGCACAACGGTTTCTCCGTTACTCACCAGAATACGCGTCTGCAATTCTGTCGTGTCTATTGTCGGCACCTGGCCACCCAGCCCAGTAGAGATAACCAAATCCCCCACCGTATCCTGGTTGATAATAAGATCCATAATTATACGATCATCCGGGGTAATAATCGGCGTCACATCCAGCATCAATACCGCTTCCTTGAAGGCAATAGTCGTTTCACCATTGGCAGACGACTCCGGGTAGGGTATCTCGGTACCGGATTTGATAATCGCCGGCTCCTTATCGCCTGTCACAATACGCGGTTGCGACACAACCTCACCGCGCCCCTTGGATTCCAGCGCCGACAACTCAAGATTAAGCAAGACATCCGAACTGATAAACCCAACCGCAAAACTACCGGCTGCACCCGCCACCCCGAGGTCGGTCACCAATCCAGGTGTCGCCGTATAAGTGGAGGAGTTGTTGCTTAACGCGGTCAAGTAACTGTTTTGCGTTGCCTGATCACTGTCCAGGTCGCCGTTGGCGGTAAAAATATTATCGCCGTTCTGCTTCACATAGGCTCCACCCCAGCGCACCCCCAGCGAACGATCAAAATCCGATGACGCCCGCACTATCCTGGCCTCGATCTGCACCTGGCGAACAGGAACATCGATCTTGGCCAGCAAGCGGCGCAGCGCTTCAATGCGATCCGGCGTCTCCGTAATAATCAGTGAGTTGGTGCGCTCATCAACCCGCACTGACCCTCGAGGAGACAGCAGACGATTACGATTCCGGTTGTTACTCGTATTACTGCTATTGTTATCGTTTTCACCGTCGAACAAGTCTTCTTCTAACTGCTTGGCCTCCGCATAACGAATGCGGATAAACTCAGTTTGCAGTGGGGCGAGCTCTTCAACCTGTTTCAAGGCTTCAATTTCCTGACGCTCGCGCTCGGCAATTTCCGCCGCCGGCGCAACCATCAAAACATTCCCTATCTGACGCTGAGCCAGGCCCTTGGTCTTCAACACCAATTCCAGAGCTTGATCCCAAGGCACGTTCTGCAAGCGCAGGGTGATGTTGCCTTTCACGGTGTCGCTCGCCACCAGATTGAGCTCGGTGAAATCGGCAATCAACTGCAACACCGAACGCACTTCAATATTCTGAAAATTCAAGGAAAGCTTTTCACCGACATAAGCAAACTCTTTGCGCCGCTCTTCAATTTCCTGCGTACTTAAAGGTTTAACGCTAACCACATATTCATTGTCGGTTTGATAGGCTAGATAGTCGTACTGCCCCTGCGCCTGCAATGACAGTTTCGCACCGCGCTCGCCCTGACGGGCTTCCACCATTTTCACAGGCGTTGCGAAATCCCCAACATCGAAACGGCGCTGCAAATTACGGGGCAACGACACGCCATCAAAGTCGATCTTGATTTTGGAGCCCTCGACGAACACATTGATATCCGCCTTGTCATCCGCCAATTGAACCACCAGTCGACCTTCACCCTCTTCCCCACGACGGAAATCGAGGTCGGTAATCGCGTTGGTTGGCTTCTTGGGGTACTCCTCCTCCAGCGAAACGACCGCGTTATTGTATTTTTCCTTGAGATAGGGCTGCCCGCCGCCACCGCCGACGCGAACAACCAGCTCATTCCCCTCAACAACGGTATCGTAGGGGGCAAGGCTGATCAGGTTCAAAACAACCCGAGTACGGTCTTTTCCTTCAAGGATCACCGCACTGCTGGCATTATCGTAGGCCAGTGGGTATTTCTTCTGGCTCAGGCCGCTTTGGGTGCCAAGCAAGTCCAGTGCAATGCGGGCCGGCTGCTCTATGGTATAACCCTTAACCTCAGGCGCGGCCCCTTCAAATTGAAAACGCGCTTCAAAGTCCCCGCCCTGCAAGGCATTGAATTCAACGTTTTTCAACGTCGTGGCCGCCGACAACGACGACGCCATCAGCAGAGATAAACCGAGCAGCATCACGGAAGGCACTCGTGACAACACGCTCCACACAACGGCCAACCCGGCTGCATTACTGCGCTTGCACATTGGGGTATTCATTAACATCTCCGCTCTTCGAATTCTCACTTAATCGCAGTCGTCAGTTCGAGACTGCGCGGCCGCTCAACCCAACCATCCCCGCCGGTCGAGACAATTTCCACCACCGACAGGTAATTGTCTCCAATCTCGACGACTTTGCCGTAGTTGCGCCCCAGATAATTATTGATCTTCACCCTATGCACACCGCTGTCCGGGTCTTTCACCAGCGCCCAGAGCACACCATCCAACTGCAGGGTTCCCACCATACGCAGCGAATCAAAGGAGAAGCCTTCAAGGTATTCTTTTTCCCGGGTCAGGTCGGGCTTGACCGACGCCGCTGCCTCAAGTCTCGCAATCTCCTTAACATCTACCGGCTTGGAAAAGGGGCTGCGCAGACCTGACGCCGAATAGCTGAAAGCACGATAGGCTTTCATTGCCGGTATCGGTGGAATTTGACCACTGGGATTGCGACGCGCCTCGACAAAAAACGCATCAAGGTCGCTATATTTTCCGGAGTCGCTGCACGCAACCAAAAGTGCGGCGCTGACAATAACAAGCCCTCGAAGCAGTTTCACTGGTCGCCCTCCGTTTCTTTATAACGGTAGGTCTTTGCAGCAATGGACATCACTTGCCGACCATAGTCCTTGTCAGACTTGATCGTGTAATCGTGCAAGGTCACGATTCGCGGCAAACTGGCGATACCGCTGACAAAAGCTGAAAGATCGTGATAGGTGCCGCTCACCTCAATCGCAATGGGCAACTCCACATAAAATTCTTTGGTGCGTTCAGCTTGCAACTTGATACTGGTGATATCCAAACCATTGGAAACCGCCTTTTCAGTCATATCTTCAAGCAAGCCCGGCACCTCGGTATCCGCCGGCAACTGGCCAAGCAACACGCCGAAGGTTTCTTCCATTTCTGCCATTTGCTTTTTCAGCGGCTCCAATTTGGCCGCCTTAAACGCTTTTTTCTCAAAATCCTTTTTCAGCTGCACCTCTTTGGTTTGCGAAGCTTCCAGGTCAAGACGAAGGTCGGCGATCAGGTAAAAATAGCCGCCCACTACACAGGCGATAAAAGCCAGTACCCAGACACCCCCACGCACCAAGACAGGCCATGCGCCAATATTGTTAAGATCCAGCTCACCGAAATCAAAGCGCTTTAATTCTTCTAGCCATTCACTCCAAGGCATTGCCAGATTCTCCTATTTGTCTTTATCTGGCGCTGGCGCGCTGATTTTGTAGGACATTTTGAAGCTACTGGCCTGGTCACCAAAGGCGCTCGCCGCTTTAACGTCAGTGAGATTGGGCTCGGCAAACCACTCAGATTGATCCAGTTTACGCATCAGGCTGGAAACCCGGTTGTTAGATTCCGCAATACCATCCACATCAATGCGATTACCACTTCGGCTCACCGAGGTATAGAACAACCCGTCGGGCAGAGTCCGCACCATCTCATCAAAAACCCTCACGATCAGCGGGCGCTCACCCTGAAGACCTTGAATAATGTTCATGCGATCCAGCAGCTGCTGACGGCGCTCCTCAAGCTGGCTGACTTCTCGCACTTCTTTATTGAGGATATTGATGTGCTCCTGGATATAACTATTACGGGACTCCTGGTTGCTAATGGCCGCTTTCACTATCGTCATCGCCAGCAACACCAGCAGTACTCCCAACACAACCGAGCCGCCAAGCACGATCAGGAACTCCTGCTGAATTCGCTGCCGCCGCTCTTCGCGCCAGGGTAGTAGGTTAATCTTTGCCATTAATCAAAACTCCTCATGGCAAGACCACAGGCCATCATCATCGCCGGTGCATCGTTTGCCAACCTCATGGCGTCGACACCGGAGGACACTGACATCGCAGAAAAGGGGTTGGCGACCATGGTCACCACCTCAAGACGCGATTGGATCAACTCCGGAAGCCCTTGCATGGCCGCAACACCGCCGGCCAACAAAATGGCGTCGACCGCATTGTATTGGCTGGCTGAAAAGAAGAACTGCAGGGAGCGGGACACTTGCTGAATCACCGCTTCCTTGAAGGGGGTCAGCACCTCGCTTTCATAATCGTCCGACAGACCACCCTGCTTTTTGGCCAAGCCAGCCTCTTCAAAACTCAAGCCATAACGGCGCTGAATTTCGTCGGTCAACTGGCGACCACCAAATACCTGATCCCGGGTATACACGGTTTCACCGTTCACGATCACACTCAGGGAGGTCATACTGGCACCGATATCCACAACCGCAATCACAGCATTCTCGTCCCAGCCCTGCTGCTCGGCCACCAGGGCAAAACTGCGCTCAATCGCGTAGGCTTCAACATCGATCACTTTGGGTTCAAGGCCGGCGATCTCCAAGGCCTCAATACGGGAGTCAACATTGTCGCGGCGACAGGCCACCAACAATACTTCTACCTGCTCAGGAGACTCCTCATCCGGGCCGATGACCTCAAAATCCAGCGCCACCTCATCCAGGGGATACGGGATATATTGATCCGCCTCGAGCGAAATCTGGGTTTCCATCGCGTTGTCGTCCATATCGGCCGGCATCCGCAATACTTTAGTAATAACCGCAGAACCTGGGACGGCCGCCGCCGCGCGGGAAATTTTTGAACGGGATTTGGCATGAACGGCCCGAATTACCTCGCCCACTACTTCGACTTCGGCGAGGTTCTTCTCCACCACAGCTTGTGGCGGCAAAGACATTACCGCGTAACTTTCCACCCGGTACTTATCACCATTACGGCTCAGTTCCAACACTTTCACTGCGCTGGAGCTGATGTCGACACCGATTAGACCGCGGGATTTGCGACCACCGAACAAGCCATCAAACACTTTGATTTTCCTATTTACGTCGTGGACTTAGGGCGCACTTTTATACATAAGATTAAATACCAGTGTATATGAATGCGCAAATAGTTCTAAAAAAAATTAGCCGATAGTTTCACAGATTTGGGTATCCTATGGCCCCCAACAGGCCCATAGTGCTCACAAATACTCCTTTTAGCCGTTTTGCCTGCACATTCACTAGCGAGAAACACAGGATTTCCATGCCGCGCAAAGCCACTAAAATCATTCGCACCGTCCTCATCCTAGCCGCCTTGGCCGCCTGCGGCACCGCAATGATAGCTGCCGCCGCCTTTCTCTATATTGCTCCCCAACTGCCTGAGGTAGAGCAACTTCGTGACGTGCAACTCCAAACCCCGCTACGCATCTACAGCCGCGACGGCAAGCTGATCGGTGAATTCGGCGAAAAGCGTCGCTCGCCGGTCAGCATCCAAGAAGTCCCACAACGCGTTATTAACGCCTTTCTCGCTGCCGAAGATGACCGTTTCTACCAACACCGAGGCGTCGATCTAACCAGCCTGCTTCGCGCAGCCCTGCAGCTGATCACCTCCGGCGACATCCAGTCCGGCGGATCAACCATTACCATGCAGGTCGCCAAGAACTACTTCCTGACCCAAGAAAGAACCTTTACCCGCAAATTCACCGAGATCTTCCTGGCCATTGAAATCGAGCGCTCCCTTAATAAGGGGGACATTCTCGAGCTCTATCTCAACAAGATATTTCTCGGTAACCATGCCTATGGTATAGAGGCTGCTGCGCATGTGTATTACGGAAAACCGATAAAAGACCTGAATCTTGCGCAAATTGCGATGATTGCCGGCCTGCCCAAAGCACCCTCAGCGTATAACCCAATCGCCAACCCCAGCCGCGCCCGCTCGCGTCGCAACTGGATTCTCGGCCGCATGAGAACTCTGGCATTCATTAGTGAAGACGAATACCAGGATGCCATTCACCAACCGATCTCCGCGCGTCGCTTCGGCGCCAAGCTAGACCTCGACGCCGCCTACGCTGCGGAAATGATCCGAATTGAAATGCTCAAACGCTACGGCCGAGCGGCCTATGAGGATGGCTACAGCGTCATTACAACCGTCGATAGCCGCCTGCAGGAAGCGGCCAAGCAGGCGATACTCAACGGCGTCACCGAATACGACCAACGCCACGGATTCCGGGGCCCTGAACACCACTGGGAATTGCCTGACCAGCTCGACCAAGACACCCAAGAGCGCTTCAGCGACCAGCTAAATGCGATTGGCCCGGTTGGCCCCTGGCACCCGGCCCTGATCCTGGATGTACAGGAACAATCCGCCACGGCGCTACTTGCCACCGGCCAGCAAACCACCCTGGACTGGGAGCACAGCCTGTCCGGCATCTCTCGCTATATCAACGAAGACCGGGTGACCTTCGACGCAGAGTCCGCCACCGAATTACTGGAAGCCGGCGATGTTGTGCGCCTGCGAATGACCGAAGGTACCCCGCGACACTGGCGACTCTCACAGCTTCCCGACATCCAGGCGGCGCTGGTCTCCCTCGACGCGGACAACGGCGCCATACTCGGCATAGTGGGCGGCTACGACTACCAGTTCAGCTCCTTTAACCGGGCCACCCAGGCTGAGCGCCAGCCCGGCTCGAACTTTAAACCCTTTATCTATACTGCCGCGCTGGACAACGGCTTCACCCCGGCCAGCATCATTAATGACGCCCCTATTGTCTTTGACGACCCAACCCTGGGCGGAACCTGGCGCCCGAGCAACGACAGCGGCACCTTCAACGGCCCAATGCGCCTGCGCAAGGCACTGTATTTGTCCCGCAACCTGGTCTCCATTCGCCTGCTCAAACAGCTGGGGATCAACACCGCCATCGACTATGTCGAGCGTTTTGGCTTCGACATCTCCAAACTCCCCCGGGACCTGTCTCTGGCACTGGGCAGCCTGTCGCTGCCGCCGCTTGACGTTGTCACTGGCTATGCAGTCTTTGCCAACGGTGGCTATAAAGTCAGCCCGTGGCTAATGGAAAAAATCATCGATCGCGATGGCAACACCATCTACCAGGCTAATCCCGCCGTGGTCTGTCGCGACTGCGACAACCCGAAAAGCGACGCGGCAGAGCAGGCACTGGAAGGCTTTGAAGCCGAATCACTGGACGACATCATCAGCCAGCAGGAAGACGCCCCGCAGCTCATTCAGGCTCCCCGGGTCTTAAGTGAAGAAGTGACCTTTTTGATCGACAGTATGCTGCAGGATGTTGTTCGCAGGGGCACCGGGCGCAAGGCACTGGTATTGGAGCGGGGGGATGCCGCAGGCAAGACCGGAACCACCAATGGCCCCACCGACGCGTGGTTTTCCGGTTACAGCGGCGGCGTTGTTACCTCAACCTGGGCCGGCTTTGATCAGAACAGAAAACTTGGACGACGCGAATACGGCGGCTCAGTGGCCCTGCCCATCTGGATCGACTATATGCGTGTTGCCCTTGAGGGCCGCCCCGAGCGACACCTTACCCAACCCAGCGGCATTGTCTCAGTGCGAATCGACCCTGACACCGGCAAGCCGGCGCACGCTGGCCAGCACAACGCCATCTTCGAGTACTTTCGCAGCAATAATGCCCCTCAGGGCCTGCCAGACTCCGGGGGCGGTTACGACAACACAACGTCTCAAGACAGCCCGTATGAAATTTTCTGAGGCAATCGACTGAGCCCCAGAGGCCTAAAGCGATTCCAGCGCCTCGGCCAGACTGTCAACGGCTACAATCTCCATTCCTGCGCTGCCACCCCGCGGCGCATTACCCTTGGGTACAATCGCGCGGCGAAATCCGTGCTTGCGCGCCTCCTGAAGTCGTTCCTGGCCGCTCGGCACCGGGCGAATTTCCCCGGACAAGCCGACTTCGCCAAACACCACTAAATCCTCAGGCAGCGGGCGGTCGCGAAAACTCGACACCAAGGCAAACAGCAAGGCCAAATCCGCACCGGTTTCCAGCACCTTTACGCCGCCAACCACGTTGACGAACACATCCTGATCCCCCAGCTGCAAACCGCCATGGCGATGCAATACGGCCAGCAGCATTGCCAGGCGGTTTTGCTCCAGCCCCACCGCCACCCGCCGCGGATTGCCGAAACCGGACTCATCCACCAGCGCCTGAATTTCCACCAGCAACGGTCGGGTACCTTCCCAGACCACCATCACCACGCTGCCCGAAGACACCACCTCACCGCGGTTTAGAAAGATCGCTGAGGGGTTTTTCACCTCCTTCAGCCCCTGCTCCGTCATGGCAA
>JBFEVY010000147.1:0-8522 GCA_041546665.1 Spongiibacteraceae bacterium
CGGGTCTCCACCCCGATGATTCCCACGATCATCGACGCCGGCACCCCGTATTCCGCCTCGGCGCGCTGCAATGCCGCTTCGTGCTCTTTCCAGAACGCGACGCCCTGTTCTATGCGCGTGTCCTGAATGAAGATTTTGCGATAACGTCCCCAGGTCATAACCGACTCAGCCGGGCGTGCAATTGCATCGAGAATCGACTGTTTTTTCTCCGCCTGGCCCAGCAGGGTTTCTACCCACTGACGTTCAAATCCGTGTTTTTCAACCATTTTATCGACAAAAGCCGACGCGTCCGGATGACTGCTGTAATCCGCCGATGCCGCCGCAGGCAGCATCAAACTCAGCGCGATTGAACCCAGCAAAGAGACCTTTTTAAGGAAGTGATACCGTTTAATATTCACAAATTATCTCGTTTTATTCGTTGCAAACGTTTTTGCTGACAGTGCCCACCACCAGACCTACTGGTGTACCAGACGCTCATCAGCAAAAATTCCCATCAAAATACCAAAACCAACCAACAAGGTTACCAAGGAGGTTCCCCCTTGGCTAACCAAAGGCAGTGGTACGCCCACCACGGGCAGTAATCCAGACACCATGCCCATGTTCACAAAGACATAGACAAAAAAAGTCAGCGTAATACTCCCGCCTAATAGCCTTCCAAAGCAATGTTTTGCCTGAGCCGAAATCCACATGCCTCGCCCAATGATCAGCCCGTAGAGCAACAGCAGCAGCAATACCCCCCGCAAGCCATACTCCTCCGCCAACACCGCAATGATAAAATCCGTGTGGCTTTCCGGCAGGAAATCCAGATGTGACTGGGTACCGTGCAACCAGCCCTTACCCTCAAAGCCACCAGAACCAATCGCCGTTTTGGACTGGATAATATTCCAGCCAGCCCCCAGCTTGTCGCTCTCCGGGTTAAGCAGAGTCAGAATCCGCTGGCGCTGGTAGTCGTGGAGTACATATTCCCACATCGGCCAAGCCGCCAGAGCGAGCGCCCCCACCCCCGAGAAGATGAAGGTCCAGCTCAGCCCTGCCAGAAAGAGTACGAAAAATCCGGATGTGGCGATCAATATTGCCGTACCGAGATCGGGCTGGGTTGCCACCAGCGCCGCAGGCACCAGAATGATCACCAGGCTGACAAAGGTAAAGCGCCAGTTCGGCGGCAGGGCGTGGTTGGACAAATACCAGGCCACTGTCGTCGGCATAATCAACTTGGCCAGCTCAGAGGGCTGAAACCGGAAGCCGCCAATACTCAGCCAGCGCTGCGCGCCTTTTGCGCCGACACCAAAGAACTCCACAGCCACTAGCAAGAGAATACACGCCAAAAACGCCGCCGGCGCCCAGCGCATAATCTGCTCGGGGTGAAATTGGGCAACAATCACCATGACGACGAAGGCCACGGACAAAAAGCGTCCCTGACGCATTACCGCCCCCATATTGCCATCACTGGCGCTGTAGAGGACAAACAAACCTGACACCGCCAGGATCAAAAGCAATAACATGAGAACTGGATCAATACGCAGTCGCTGGCCGATAGTCCGATTGCTGCGGATATCTCCATGACTACCCGGTAGTTGGCGAACAAAATCTGAATTACTCACCGCTGACTCCCTCTGCACTCGCTGCCTGTTCCCGCGCCTGTTCTCCGAGCAGATAGGCATCAATCACTGCCCGCGCAGCAGGCCCGGCAACACTGCCGCCATGCTCACCATTCTCAACCACCACCGCCACCGCAATTTTGGGATCCTCGGCGGGGGCAAAGGCAACAAACAGGGCGTGATCGCGGTTCGACTTGTGCAATGCCTCGGAGTCATAGCGCTCACCCTCGGCGATTCCCACGACCTGTGCGGTCCCGGTTTTGCCTGCTAAGCGGTACTTCAAGCCTTTCTGCAGCAGGCGCGCGGTACCTCGCGCGCCGGAAATCACCAGCTCCATCGACTCGTGCACGGTTTTCCAATAGGCCTCCGGGACATCTTCCAGCTTGCCCAGCAGTGGTGCCTGCACGGCCTCACCACCCACCGCAGCCAGCAACCGCGGTGCCCGCAACTCACCTTTGGAGGCAATCACCGACGTTGCCACCGCCAGCTGCAGCGGCGTTGCCAACATAAAGCCCTGACCAATACCCACGTTTATCGTCTCGCCCGGATACCAGTGGCTGCCGCGACTCTCTTCTTTCCATTGTCGCGAGGGCAACAGGCCGCTGCGCTCGTTGGTGTTATCAATCCCGGTTACTTCACCCAAGCCAAAACGCGCACCAAAATCGTGGAGTCGATCAATGCCCAGCTTATAGGCCAGCTCATAAAAATAGACATCACAGGACTGCACAATGGCCTGCTCCAGGTTAATCGCATAGCCGTGCCCGCCGCGCTTCCAGTCCCGGTAGCGGCGCGTATCATTGGGCAGAGTAAACCAGCCCGGGTCGGCAAAGCGGGTCGCCGGCGTAACCGCGCCGTAATACAGGCCGGCCAAGCCCCAAATCGGTTTGACCGTTGACGCTGGCGGGTATTGCCCTTGCAGAGCCCGGTTGTAGAGGGGCAAGCCCTCGTCGGCTTGCAGGGCCCGGTAGTCCTTGCTGCTGATCCCGTTGGCAAACAGATTGGCGTCATAGCTTGGCGCACTGACCATGGCAATCACACCGCCGTCCCTGGGATCAATGGCAACAATTGCACCCTGCTCGCCTTTCAGGGCGTCGTAGGCCACCTGCTGAATTTGCGCATCAATATGCAGTTGAATATCACCGCCGGGAATTGGGTCGTGCCGCTCCAGCACGCGCAGTATTCGGCCGTGGGCATTACTCTCCGCATTTTGATACCCAACCGTGCCGTGCAGCAGGTCTTCGTAATATTTTTCCAGGCCGATCTTGTCAATAAAGTGGGTGCCGCTGTAATTCACCCGATCAATTTCGTCCTGTTCCTTTTCACCGATGCGCCCAACATAACCCAGCACATGGGCAAACAGTTCGCCCTTGGGGTAGTGACGAACAAGCTGCGCGTCGACCTCCACACCCGGAATCCGATAACGATTCACCGCAATTTTTGCGATTTCGTCTTCGGTAAGGCGGAATTTTAGCGGCACTTCCTGATAGGGGCGCCGCCGTTTAAGACGGCGTTTGAACTGTTCAATATCCGACTCATCCAGCTCAATAATCTCGGAAATTGCCTTAAGGGTATCGTCGAGCGATTTCACCCGCTCACGAATGACCATCAGAGTGTAACTGGGAATGTTTTCCGCCAGCAGTTCGCCGTTGCGATCAAAAATCAAACCGCGTTTCGGCGCAATAGGAAGTAATTGAATGCGATTGCGGTCTGACTGGGTTTTGTAGATGTCGTAATCGAAGACCTGCAACTGGGTATAGCGTGAAACAATCACCCCGGTCATGCCCAGCACAACGAGCAGCGACACCAACATACGCCGTCCATAAATGAGGCGCTCGCGGAAGGTGTTCTTCAACAACTGACGTCTGGCCATACCGTCCTTAAGTTAACCGCTATTTAGGGCCTGTTTACACTAGGGCCTGTTTACACTATTTGAACAGGCCCTAATCAGCGGTGATAGGGATGATTCGCGAGAATCGTCCAGGCGCGATAAATTTGTTCCGCGAAAAGTACCCTGACCAACGGATGAGGTAAAGTCATCGCCGACAGAGACCATTTTTGCTGGGCAGCGGCAAGACACTCGGCACTCAGCCCATCCGGCCCGCCAATAAGCAGGCTGATATTATCCCCGTCCATCTGCCAGCCGCGCAAGGCAGTAGCCAGACCTTCAGTACTCAGGCTTTTACCCTTCACATCCAGGGCAATAATACGATCCCCCTTGGGAATCGCCGCCAGCATCGCCTCACCTTCCTGACTGATAGCGCGGCGAATATCTGTGTTCTTACCGCGCTTTGCCAGCGGCAGATCGCGGATATCCAATTGCAATTCGGGCGGCAGGCGCTTGCGATATTCAGCAACGCCTTCATCCACCCAAGACGGCATTTTGCCGCCAATACAAATTAAGCTAACCCTCATGGATAGCGTTTATTCCTGCTCGCCACTTTTGGCGGGCACATTCCACAGGCGCTCCAAATCGTAGAACTGCCGCGCCTCCGGTTGCATAACGTGCACAACAACATCGCCGAAATCGACCAGTATCCAGTCGCCGGCCTGCTGCCCTTCCATGCCCATCGGGGTGTAGCCCTGTTTTTTTGCTTCGACCCAGACGTTGTCTGCCAGCGATTTGACATGACGACTCGAGGTGCCACTGCACACCACCATATAATCGGTGACGCCACTCAGCCCCCGCACATCCAGTGTGACAATATCTCGCCCCTTTAAATCCTCGAGTGCGTCAATTACCACTTTTTTCAAATTCTCGACATCCATCAACGTGTGTTTCTCAGTTTAAAAAAATCGTTATCATCAAATGCCTTCCCAAAAGCGCGGTGTTCTCCGGCCTGGTTCGGGGGCACTATGTCAGGTACAAGCCCTGTTGTTCTATGAACGCCAACACGCTATCGGGCACCAGGTAGCGAATCGACAAACCCTCTCTGCGGCGGCGGCGAATCTCGGTGGCGGAGATTGCCAATTGCACCAATTGCAATTCGGCGAAGCCTCCACAGCTGCGCTGCCCCAGGGCTGCGGTATCACAACGCGCCAACTCCAGATGCGCGTCAACATCACTGTCGAGCGCCAGCGCAAAGGCCGGACGCCGCAGTACCAGCAGATTGGCCAGCGCCAACAAGGCCTGCCACTCCCGCCATTGATGGAGCTTGTTTAAAGCATCGCTCCCTAACACCAGGCTTAACGCCACACCCTCGCCCACTTCACGACGAATTTCCCGCAGTGTCTCAACCGTGTAGGAAGGCGCATCCCGCAGCAGCTCGCGGGCGTCCACCCGCAATCCCGGCTCGCCGTGAATCGCCGCCGACACCATCGCCAGGCGCTGCTCACTGCTGGCGCTGGGCTCCGCTCGCAAGGGCGGTTGGTGACTGGGCAACAACCATAACTCGTCGGCATTCAGCGCATCTTTGACTTCCACCGCCGAACGCAGGTGCCCATTGTGAATCGGGTCAAAGGTGCCGCCAAAAATCGCAATATGTCTGCGCGCGCTCATAAGCCCCGCGCCACATCGACACGATTAACCGCGAATATGGCCATCACCAAAGACCACATATTTCTGTGAGGTCAGTCCTTCCAGGCCAACCGGGCCACGGGCGTGGATTTTATCCGTCGAAATCCCAATCTCCGCACCCAGACCGTATTCGAAACCATCGGCAAAACGCGTAGACGCATTTATCATCACCGAACTGGAATCCACCTCGCGCAGGAAGCGCCGCGCCTTGGTGTAATTCTCAGTGATAATCGCCTCGGTGTGCCGCGAGCTGTATTGCTCGATATGGTCCATTGCCTCATCCAGGCCCTGCACCACACGAATCGACAGAATCGGCGCCAGATACTCGGTTGCCCAATCTTCATCCGTGGCCGCCACTGCACCGTTCAATACCTGGCGAGTGCGGGGACAACCGCGCAACTCCACGCCACCATCAAGCATCGCTTCAGCGATAGGGGGCAGCAACTCCTCGGCCCGCGACTCTGCGATAAGCAGTGTTTCCACGGTATTACAGGTGCCAAAGCGCTGGGTTTTGGCATTAACGGCAATAGCGATGGCCTTGTCAGCATCCGCATCGTCGTCGATATAGACGTGGCAAATACCATCGAGGTGTTTAATCACGGTAACCGTGGCATCTCGGGAAATCCGCTCAATCAGCCCCTTGCCACCGCGGGGCACCACCACATCCACATACTCTGGCATGGTAATCAACTCGCCCACTGCGGCGCGGTCCGTGGTTTCCAGAACCTGGACAACCGTTTCAGGCAAGCCCGCTTCACGCAGCCCATCGCGAATACAGGCGGCCAGCGCCTGATTCGAGTGAATTGCTTCTGAACCGCCACGCAGAATCGCCGCATTACCCGACTTCAGGCACAGACTCGCCGCTTCAACGGTCACATTGGGACGCGACTCATAAATAATACCGACAACCCCCAATGGCACCCGCATTTTCCCGACCTGAATGCCACTCGGGCGGTAGTTAAGGTCGCTGATGGCACCCACCGGATCTGCCAGTGCCGCCACCTGATTCAGGCCCTCGATAATGCCGTCGATACGCGCACTGGTCAGCGCAAGGCGATCCAGCAACGCCGCATCCAGCCCCGCCTGTTCGCCTGCCTGCAGGTCAAGCTGATTCGCTTCGATAATCGCAGCCCGACGCGCATCCACCGCATCCGCAATTGCCAGCAGCGCACGATTTTTCACACCGCTGTCGGCGGCGGCAACAATACGCGCCGCTGAACGGGCCTGTTGGCCCAGTTGGCGCATATACTGAGTTATATCCATTGCGGCGAAATCTCCCGCTGTCTAAACACTGAACACCCCCCGCCCCTAAAAGTGACGGAGAAAAGCCGGCCATTATACCGGATTGCGGGGATACCCACTATCTGGGCGTAAGCAGAGGGCGCCTTAACCATCCAAATGTTGATCGGCGTATTCACCCAGCAGCTCGTGAAGGGTTTCGAGCAGGCCCAAGGGGGTGGCCCGCTCCAATAAACTGTATACCGCCGCCGCGGGCAGAGGCAGCAACTGGGCAAGACGGTATACCACCGCAGCGATGCCCTCCGCCTCAACTGACATGCCAAGGCGCTGGACATGGGGATGGCTGGCGAGGGCCTCCAATAAGGAGTGAGAATTTGCCAGCAAGCCTTCTACCACCTCAGGGCTGAGCTCGCGAATGCATTCGCTGTCATCTCCCTGGTCACCAAGCTCGCACCAGTCCACCGTCGCCAGATGCAAGCCGCTGTCCGCCTTCTCTTCGGAAATCAGGCGAAACCGACGCCCCCCCTCGATGGTGATACCCAGCAGGCCGTCCTGGGTCTGATCCCAGTCTACGATACGCGCCTCAACACCATAGCTTGCCAGTTCGGGTTCACCGGCACCAGGACGGTCAACCTCACCGCCGCGACGAATCCACACCACCCCAAAGCAGGCGTCGTTGCGCAGGCAGTCGCGCACCAAATCCAGATAACGCCGTTCAAATATGCGCAGCGCCAGACGACCGCCTGGAAACAATGGCGTCCCCAGCGGAAAGAGTGGAAATCCTGTTTGCTGCTCAGGCATCAGTGGCTGCGCCCTCCTCGCTTTCCGGCCCCAACGGTTTGAGCATAAGAATCAGCTTGGGCAACAACAGCATTGCGCCAGCCAGTGCCGCCACCATGGCGAGCCCGGTCAGCAGGCCAAAGTAGATGCTGGGCGTAAAGTTCGACAGCGTCAAAATAGAGAAACCAAACACAATGATAACCGAGGTGTAGTACATCGCTTTACCGATGCTGCCGTGACAGCGGTACATCGTGCGCAGGTAATTCCGGTCACGGGGGAATTCATCGCGGAAGCGATGCACGTAGTGAATCGTGTCATCCACCCCGATGCCCACGGTGATCGCAGCGATGGTAATGGTCATCATGTCCAGCGGAATACCTGCCAGCCCCATACCGCCCAGTACCGCCCCCGCAGCCAACAGGTTGGGTGTCAGTGCGGTCATCGCCAGAGTAAAGGAGCGGAACAACACCATAAACATGGCCAGAATCGCAACAAACACCGCGCTGAGCGTCAAGATCTGCGAGGTAAACAGGCTTTGCAGCATATTGTTGTACAGTACCAACATGCCGGTCAGGTGCACCTGATCTTCCTCAAAGCCGAGATCGTCGACCAAGTGAGCGTGAATCTGCTTGAGCAATTCATTGCGCTGAAGCGAGCGGCTGGTTTCCTTGACCCGCATGCTGAGCCGAGCCTGATCCGCCTCCACCGACAAATACGGGTCAATCAGAATATCGGTGATCGACTCGGGCAGGGAGCGCGCAGCAAGGGCCAATTGAAGGTCATCGACATTGCCCATGATCATCTGCATCACATCGTAAAAGGTCGCCAGCGACAACACCTTGCCGGTTTCCGGCAGGCTGTCTACGTAGTCGTGCACTTCTTGAATGCGCTTGAGCCCGGCCACGGTAAACCAGTAGCTGGTCGGCGATGCCGACTCTTCGCCGAAGCCGTCACTGAAATCACCGCCAAAATCATCTGCAAAAGGATCATCGGCAAAGTCATCACCAGCGAACTCATCACTGGCAAACTCATCCGATTCCTCCGCCGTCGCAGCTGCTGCGGTCGAATCTGCAGCGGCAGGCGCCGCCGGTGCTGGCTCAGAGGATTTAGCCACATCCAGAATAATATCCAGACCAATAGTACCGCCCAGCTCCTCATCGATGGTTTCCATGCCCTGATAGATTTCCGTGTCTTCATGAAAATAATCAATGAAGCGGTTTTCTACCTTGAGCTGGGAAATCCCCCAGGCGCTCAGCACCAGCAAGGTCGCCGACACCAGCAAAATCAGTCCGCCATAGTGTTCCGTCGCCCGGGCAAAATAGAGCGTAAACGTGGTTTTCGACTCGCCCCCACCCTTTTCCTCCTTGCGGGGCAGCAGCATTAAAATACAA
>JBFEVY010000097.1:0-10743 GCA_041546665.1 Spongiibacteraceae bacterium
CTCCTTAGGGGTTGCGGGGCCGCAATGCCGCAGAATGCGAGGACGGAACTTATAGCAGTAGACTGATCAAGCGGGAGAGCAAACCATAGAACCAATTTTTAATGCTGACCCACCAGCCAGCTTGCTGACGCAGCTCCTTATCAACATTGGCCCGCTCAAGAATATAGGCGTGCAAAGCGTAGGCCTCATCCTCACTGATGACACCGCCAAAACCAACCATACCCACCTTTTCCATAATGCCGTCGAGCACAATCGCGTTGAAGCTATCGTGGAAGCCCTGCGGTAAGTGACGAAGATCGGGAATCGCGCCGTTTGAAACCACCTCGGTACCGTGACAAGAGGCGCAGTAGCGATAATACAAGTCACGCCCCTGGTCTAGCACCACCTGATCATCAGTCAGTCTCGGCGGCGGCTCGTGGTATTGCTGACCCGGGTTCTCTGGCAAGTTCTCTCCGCCGCCGAGCTTAAAGGTCAACACCCGGCTGGGAGGAATGCCGCCGTCCTGCTCCAAACCGCCGATGAGCCCAAATGCCCCACCCCACCCGGCAAGCACTGTGATGTATTGTTCGCCATCGACCTCGTAGGTCACTGGAGGCGCCATCACACCGGTGCGCGCATCCATTGACCAAAGCGGCGTACCATCAGTGGCGGAAAAGGCCGCCACCTCTCCGGTAGCGATACCCTGAAACACCAGACCACCCGCCGTTGCCAACAGACCGCCATTCCAAGTCAATTTATGGGGAACTTCCCAGGCCGGGCGCTGAGTCTTGGGATCCCAGGCCAGCAAGGCCCCACCGGTCATGGTGCTGGTCAAATGTTGGGCCAACAAGGGATCTGCCACCGCGGGCTGATCCAGATGCACACCCAGATTCCACTGCCCCCAACGATGCATGTACTCCTCCACATCCCGATACTCAAAAAGGCTCTTGATCAGGGGAATGTAGACGTAGCCCGTATCAGGGCTGTAGGCCATGGCCTGCCAGTTATGCGCGCCCATTGAGGAAGGCTGCACAAGCTCCGGGCCATCCACGTAGCGGGCATTCTCAGACTCGACGGGACGACCCGTTTCCAGGTCGTAGTGACTTGCCCAGTTCACATCTGTGTAAGGCTCTGCCGAGAGCAATTTGCCGTCGTGGCGGTCAATGATAAAAAAGAAGCCGTTCTTGGGGGCATGCCAAATCACCTTTCGTGCTTGGCCGTCGATTTCCATATCTGCCAACATAATGTGCTGGGCAGCGGTATAGTCCCAACTCTCAGCGGGGGTTTCCTGATAGTGCCAGAGGTATTCCCCGGTATCCGGATTCAGCGCCACCACAGAAGACAGATACAGGTTGTCACCACCCTCAGGGCTGCGCACTTTCTGGTTCCAGGGTGATCCGTTGCCAACGCCAATATAAAGCTGGTCCAGTTCATCGTCGTAGACAATGGCATCCCAGACAGTGCCACCACCGCCGTAGTTCCACCATTCACCGGTCCAGGTTTTCGCCGCCTTTGCCATCGCCTCATTTTCAAAGCCGTCGGCAGGATTACCCGGCACCGTATAAAAGCGCCAGCGCAGCTCCCCGGAATTAACATCGTAGGCGGATACGTAACCACGCACGCCGTATTCCGCCCCACCATTCCCGATAAACACCAAGCCCTTGGCTACGCGCGGTGCACCAGTGATGGTATAGGGATAGGCTTTAATATCTGCGGTATTGGTCTCCCACAACTTGTCGCCGGATTTGGCATCCAGCGCGATAAGTCGGGCGTCGAGCGTACCGAAAACCACCTTACCCTCGTAGACCGCGACACCACGGTTTACGACATCGCAGCAGGCCATTTTCGCCCACTCCCGCGGGACGGCCGGGTCGTAGCGCCATAACAGCTTGCCGTTGCGCGCATCCAGAGCGTAAACCACGCTCCAGTTACCCGTAAGGTAGAGTACGCCATCGACAACAATCGGTGTCGCTTCAAGGCCGCGGTTGTATTCCGTATCGAAATACCAGGCCAAACCCAGCTCGTTAACGTTGTTCTGGTTAATCTGCTTGAGCGGGCTGAAGCGCTGCTCGCGATAGTCTTTACCGTAGGAAAGCCAGTTCTCAGCGGTATTAGCAATGATTGCCTGGGTATCAACGTTGTCCGCAGAGAGACTCGAATGGGCTGAAATTGAGAAAAACAGGGTCACAACCGCCGAGATGGCGGCAATAAAAAATTTGGTCGCAGTCATAGTCAGCCTTGATTAGAAAATCAGGCGTCGACGAAGCCCGGCAGGCTATTGGTATTCAGGCTTAAAACCTACCTTGTCGTCGTAAAACGCCATTATTTTTTTAATATCTTCTTCATAGTTCCCAGTTGGATGGAACGCCGGCCCCAAGCCGGTGCGCTTGGTTTTCGTATCAACAAAGCCCAAGTAAATCGGCACTTCTGCCCCTACGGCAATGTGATAAAACCCGGCCTTCCACTGCTCAACCCGGCTGCGCGTGCCCTCTGGCGTAATCAACACCAGCAGCTCATCGCGCTGCCGATACTGCTCAACCATTTGCTCGACGGTGTTGTGGCGCTTGCTCCGGTCTATTGCCAAGCCACCAAACCAGCGCATGATCGCGCCTAACGGCCCCTTGGGGAACAAGGTATGCTTTCCCATCCAGTGCACGTCGAGCCCCAACACAAAGGCCACCACCATCATGGTGGGAAAATCCCAGTTGCTGGTGTGCGGCGCGGCAATCAACATGCATTTTTTTTCCGGCGGCTTCTCCCCTACTACTTTCCAGCCCAGCAGCCAGCTGCTGAAGCGAAATAACAAGCGGAAAAATCCGCTGAGAAAAGGCGTCTTGAAAATGGTTGTTGATTGCATGCTCACCGTCGCACAAGAACTTGCTCGCAGCAGGTTACAGGTAGTTTACCGAGGGTGGCTCGGCAAACTCCATCGTCTGTCTGAACGAACTTAGTGTCCTACTAGATAAACTGGAATTAATTTTTAAAGTCTGGCGTCTCGCCCGCCGCTGCCTGCATTGTCAGCAATATGTCTTCCTGACACAGCATCGCAGAATTCCACGTCGCCACATAATTCAACGCGTCTTCCGTGCTGTGATCCCGGCTGTAGCGGATCATTTCTTTAGTCCCTCGCACCGCCAAGGGCGACTTGCGGGCAATATCCTGGGCCAACTCAGATACCGCTTCGATCATTTCTTCATAGGAAGGATACTGCCGGTTTACCAGCCCAATGCGCACAGCCTCTTCACCGTCAAACTGGCGACCGGTCAACGCCAGCTCGCTGACAATACCCGCGGGGATCAGTTTAGGAAGACGTTGCAGGGTGCCGACATCAGCAACAATACCCAGATCGATTTCCTTTACGGAGAACTTTGCCCCCTCCGCGCAATAACGCATATCACAGGCGCAGATCATATCGATGCCTCCCCCTATGCACGCGCCCTGAATGGCCGCCAATACGGGTTTGCGACACTGCTCGATGGCAGTGAGGTTACCCTGCAAGCGTTTTATCCAGCGTCGCAGCCATTCTGAGCGACGCGCCGGTTCAGACATTTCACCCATGCTCGCGATGGCGTTGCTCAGGGTGCTGAAGTCCAGCCCCGCACAGAAATTGCGCCCCTCTCCACACAGGACGGCAACCCGAATTCCTGGCTCTTGATCGATCCACTCGAAACACTGTTGCAGCTCTTCCCACAAGGGATCGTTCATTGCATTCGACTTGTCAGGGCGGTTCAGTGCAACCCAGGCGACATGCTGCTCAATTCTGACTGCCAGGGTCAGATACTCAGGGGGGGTAATGGTATTCATTAATGTGTCCAGCGTTGTACAAAATCAGATAGAGGTAAATCGGGGATCGGCTTGGCACCGCCGTCACGGCTACCTATATATAGAAAGCCAACAATCTCTTCGTTTTGGCTCATGCCCAGGCCCTCCATGACAGTGCGGTCAAAAGCATTGACCCCGGTCCGCCAGATGCCGGCATAACCCAAGGCCTCCGCCGCCAGCAACGCAGCGTAAGCTGCGCAACCCGCAGACAAGCTCTGCTCAATAGCGGGTACCTTGGGGTGTTCCTGAATGATCGCGGAAACCACCAGAATAACTGGCGCCCGCAGTGGTTGTTTGCGAAATTTGTCCAGATCCTGAGCGGAAACGTCCGGATCTCTGCATTGAGCTGCCATCGCGAATAATTCACCGAGATGGTCACGCGCGTTTCCTTCGACCACCCGAAAGCGCCAGGGGCGTAAGCGAGCATGGTCAGGGACTCTCGCCGCAGCGGCAAATATCTCCGCGAACTCTGCTTCGGTCGGCGCGGGTTCCGCAAGGCGGACCGCTGAATTGCGGTTCTGTAGCAGGCTCAGCGCGTCCATTAGGCTTCCTGCGCCGCCGTATCACGCAGCTCGCGCAACACACCAGGGGTCACTGGCTCGCCGGTTTCATAAAAGCGTTTCATACTCAGTGCGACATCGCGAATGGTTTTACGAATCACCTTGTACAGGACGCGATCATAAAGGAAACGGCCAAACCAGCCAAATCGCAGGTCAAACAACAAACTGGTGGTCACCGCCGTTTTATTGTGGCCGGCGTCTTCAATTCGGTAACGGAAATGCGCCCGATCAAAGGGAAATGGCGCTGATTTTTCCCCATCGTGAATACGGAAGACAAAACCGCCTCCCTCGGTCCATTCTATGACCGTTTCGTCCATACTGCTGCCGTCTTTCTTGGAAACCCGGCGGCTTGCCCCGACGCCCTGACGCTTCTCGGTAGTGATCTCACACCCGGTGATACCGGGAACGTAATTGATGGCAAGGGAGATATCCTGAAGCTGTGCCCACACCTGATCCCGGGGTAGATTGATGACAACCCGGGCTGTCGCCTCATGATTCATGAACACTTATCCTCTGAATTAGCTATCTCGCTGTTTTTAGGTTTTGCGAGAACGACTATTCAAACACGATTGCACGACACTGTTAACACAATTTGTGGTGTTGACAGTGTCGTAAAAATAACGCTATCGAGGGAAGGTAAGTATCGTCGCGCGTGGGCGCGTTGCTCAACTAAATAAAGTCAGTGTCCTGGCGACTAAAACGTTCGCCAAACTCGGCCGCATATCGTTCTATCCACTCCGCAGCGGCGGCCTCGCCATCCAGAAAGCGACCTTCAGAGGACTCCATCTGCCGGCGATAGGCCTCGATTTGGCAAAGCTGCTCAACCATCCGGGCACGGTAGGCATCCTGCTCGTCGATAAACCGCACCCCGACCTTGAAGCAACCTCGACCGGGACGACACCAGGCCACTGTGCCACGCCCAAGACAGGCATCGGTAATCGACGGAACATTCAATTCGACATAGGCGCCTTCTGCAACCGGAGCAGCGACCATACAACTCAGGCCGGCAATACTGACATCGTGCATTTGTGCATGACGGGAATCCCTGTGCCCATTAATCACATGCAAATCGACTGGAATATCACTCGGGTGGCGCACGTACTGTCTCATTGTCCAGTTCTCCAGAAACCCGTTGAATCAAGCCTCAAGACTGTTTCTTCACGGGTTCCAGTTGGCCACACAATACGTCCTGCTAACCATGCGTAATTTCCAGATTCACAGTACGTATACCCGGACAGGCCACTAGGGGTTGTTCACATTATTTTTCAAGCCAGCTCGAAAATGGCGACGCCTTCTGCAATTCTACCGGCTGGCTCCAACCGCGAATCGAGATGCTGTCGCGACCAACCTCCAGGTCCCCACCGTCGAGCACGTTTTCGCCGAAGTGGTAGATCACCGACAAATCCCCCGCTACCGCCGCATCGTCGTATTCAGCGGCTTGTTCGATAACCGCCTCGCGCCGGGAGAGATATTCCGTCCAGGCTGCTTTGCCGTGACGACCAGACACCAGACGTTCACTCACCTCTGGCGACAGGACCGTTGCCGAGGCATTGTTGCCGCCGAAGCCTTTGGCGTTCAGGATCGCAATATCGAGTTCGCCGCTGGCGTATTCACGATGGCGCATATTAAAAGCGAGATTGCTGTCGTGAACGTCGTCGGCAATATGGTCGATGGTATTGATACCCGGAAGAATACCGTCGTTCCAGACCCCCAGCGTCGAAGTGAACTGATCGCCTGACGCCGCCCCGATGCTGTGCCCCAGGTAGGCTTTGATCGCCGCGACCGGCCAATTTTCAATACCAAACGCCTTGGCGGTCTCATTGAGAATATGCGATTCCGTCACTCGGTTCTGCGGCGTGCTGGTGCCGTGACTCTGAACAAAGGAGCGGCGCTGCACGGCCTCATCGCCCAGGATCGCCGCCGCCTCAGCCACCGCCTTACCGATCGTCAGATAATTACCAATGCCGGGGCCGGAAATCGACTTTTTAAAGCCGTCGGCACTCACAAACACATCGGGAACCGAAGCGTGAATCTGCGCACCGAGTTCGAGCGCCAGTTCATCATCAAACAGAATGGCAAATTGCGCGCTTTCCGATGCGGTAAAGCCGCAGTTACTGCTAAAGGGGCGACTGGCACGGCGGCAATCCGGTTCACTGAGCCCAAGAGCCTCATCGAGCTTAAGCAAGTCTGCGTCCGTGGCCAATGCCCCCATGGTGCCGTAACCGTCCATCACCCTGGAGTCCACCGCGGAATCCGCCGCTCCTACCACGGCCGCCCGCACCTTGCCGCTGCGAATATCCCGCACAGCCTGTTTCAAGTTATAAAAGAAGGTCGCACAGGCACCCAGCGAAGGCCCGGAAATTCCCACATTGCCCAAAATATAGGCACTGACAAAGTCTGCGGGCATATCCGCCAAGCCCAGCGCCAGGTTTTTAGAGCTCACCCGACCGCCGTTGGCGCGCGCCCCCAGTAGCCCGCCAAAACCGGCATCATCCAGTTGCGCCATTGCCGACGACGCGTAAACACCAATGTGATCAGGCCGAACCCGCTCTTGCACCTGCCGCCACTCGATTCCCATCGAACGGATCGCATCCGACGCGGCAAAAACCGACATTTGCAAGCCTCTCGGATGGCTGCGTGAAGAATACAAGGACGCCGGGTCAAAACCCGTCGGCAATTGACCGGCACTCGAAATCTCGAACTTGCGGGTGTCCGGCACCAGAATATCCAGCGGCTGGTCGATGCTGACCTCCACTTGGCCATCGCCCAATTCGCGCACCGTCCATGAAGGAGGAATCTGATCCGGCAACTGCCGACCCCTGCAGACAAAACTCAGTGGCGCCCCGGCACCCGAGACCGACATACGCCGATTCCACTGCACACTGTCGACATCAAATGCGGCCTTTTCAATACGCCGGATCAGCGTGTGTTCCCGAATATATTGCTGCTGCGCCGCATCGATATTGTCCAGCGGCAAGCCCATCAGCGCGGCAAGGCTTTGAAAACAGCGCTTGGCTTTGTCCTCAGGCAAGGCATCAATAACCAGACGGCGATACGCCTGATGAAAAGAACTGCGACCTGCAGGATTGATTCCACCAAAACCGACAACAACGGGCAAACGACTCATCTACAACCTCAAAGAGCTGACCGAAAACAGGGGTACGACTCACCCCAGACATTGCGAGAAGTCTATCGGCAAAAAATGGTTTAAAATATGACATATACGCCACCTAACGATACATTTACGCCAAAAGCGAACACATTATGTCGGCAACCTTACAGCGCGATCCACAGTCTCCCACACTACGTCAGATTGCTTTCTTAGCCTTTGACGACGCCCTGGCAACCAGCATCAGCCTGCCCATGGAACTGCTCAATGCCGCCAACCACCTGCTTATGCTGCAACAGAAATCCCCGGCGCTGGACATCGAACTGGTCGCAAGCACCGCCTCACCCCTGAATATGTCGGGGTTTCTCAGTGTAAACGTCGATCAGCAACTCGACCCCGAACGCCTCTACGACATGATTATTATCCCCAGCCGCTGGCGTCACCCTCACCGCAGCGCTACCCCTTCGCTGATGCACTGGTTAAACCTCAATGCCCGGGCCGGCACCGAAATCTGCTCCGTCGGAAACGGCAGCTATCTTGCCGCCCAGGCGGGCATCCTCGACCATCGACCAGCCACCACCCATTGGCATTATTTCAAGGATTTTGCCAAACGCTTTCCCGCCGTTCGCCTGCAGCGAGATTACCTGATGACCGAAGCCGACAACATCTACTGCGCAGGCAGCGTTAACTCCGCCGCGGACCTGTTGATACACCTCATCGACAAGCACTGGGGCCACGCTATTGCCCGGCGGGTCACCCAACAGTTTTCCCCGGAAAGCCGGCGTCCATTTAGTCACAACGCCTTTCGCGAAGACCATCTGGCATTGCACGGCGACGAGATCATTGCCCTGGCGCAAAGCACCCTGGCGAGCCAACTCGACCAGCCCCTTGTGGTCGCGGAACTGGCCGCCCAATCCGGCCTGAGTGTGCGCAGCTTCCAACGTCGCTTTAGTCAGGCAACCGGACTCTCTCCCCAGCAATATCTGCAAAAGCTGCGAATGGATTCGGCGGAGGAACTGCTGCGCAACAGCAATCTTCCCGTCACCGACATCAGCCATCACTGCGGTTTTAACGACAGCAGCTATTTTTGCAAGCTATTCCGCCAGCGATATGAATTCAGCCCCGGGGAATATCGCCGTTCGGTGCGCAAGAAACTGTTCGAGGTGGACAACAGCCCAAAAAACAATGGCGGCTGACACCCAACAGGCTGGTGCTCTGGTACAATCGCGCCACGTTTTTTAAGCCCCCACCCTTGCCTCAGGATCCAAAAAATGCCGCAGCTTGGTCGTCAAAATCGCCTGACTATCTGTCGTCAAAGCAGCACTGGTACCTATCTCGATGCCGGCCGCCTGGGCGAAGCGTTTTTACCCCCACGCCAGACGCCCCAAGATTGCGCTCCCGGCGATGTGCTCGATGTCTTTTTATATCTGGACAGTGACGACAGCCTGGTTGCAAGCCTGCAACGTCCGCAAGCGATGGCCGGCGAGCTAGCCCTGCTCACTGTTAGCGCGATAAACGCCACCGGCGCTTTCCTAAGCTGGGGCCTGGACAAGGAGCTGCTACTCCCCCACGGCGAACAGACCGGCACCTTGAACCCCGGCGACAAGGTTTTGGTAAAAGTGTATCTCGACCAGCGCGGTCGTCTGGTCTCGAGCATGAAGCTCGACCGCCACCTGCAGGAGCAATTACCGGATCGCAGCGCACTGAAACCCGGTCAGGCCGTCAACGCCATGATCATCCGCAATACCGAACTGGGCTATAAATGTGCCATCAACGGCGAGTATTGGGGCGTTATTTACAAAAGTGACTTCACCAACACAGATCAGGTTCCGCCACGGGGAAAGCCCTTTACCGCTTATCTTCGCCGGGTTCGGCCCGACGCTCGCCTGGACATCAGCTTCTTGCCACCGAACAGTGAGCAAGCAACGGAACTGTCCTCGCTGATTCTGCAGCGACTGGAGGAAAACGATGGTTTTCTCGCCCTCGGCGACAAGACCTCACCCGAAACGATCAAGAAGCTGTTTAAAGTTAGTAAAAAAGTGTTCAAGAAGGCGTTGAGTCAGCTGTACAAAGAGCGCCGCATTGTCATCACCGATAACGGCATTTCTCTGCCCGACTTAAAGAAAAAATAGCGCTCGGAAGCGCTAAATCAGACTGTGGCGGCGCCCTTCCTCTGAGGTCGCCGCAGGCGCAATGCGCTCTGGCAACACAACAGTAAATACCGTACCTTCTCCGGGTTCGCTGCTGACACTGATCGTTCCCCGCAGCTGCTGGCGAACAATATTGTAGACAAGATGAAGTCCCAGCCCGGCGCCACCGCCACCCCGGCGCGTGGTAAAAAACGGATCAAAAATTTTGCCGATGGTCTCACTCGGAATCCCCGATCCATCATCCCGGTAGATAAACTGGACGCCCTCTTCACTGCGTAACACTTCCAGATCGAGATGCCCCGATGTACCATCCAGGTAGGCGTGATCAAGGGAGTTCTGCACCAGATTATAGATTACCTGGGTTATACCACTGGGCACCGAAACAATATTCAAATCCTTCGGGCAGTGCCAATTCAAGCGGTGGCCATGACGCCGACAGGAGGCCTCAAGGTGCAGGAACAGGTCCCCTAGATATTCCTGCAAATTAATCTCGCGAACCTCCCCTGACGAGTCGTCAATTGAGACCTGTTTAAAACTGGTCACCAGCCCCGCCGCCTTTTGCGCGTTAACCATCACAATATTCGCCGCTGCCTCAGCGCGCTGCAACAGTGATTTCAGTTGCGCCTGCTTTGCGACCAGGTTATCAGTATCGCGGACAAGACGTTCGCTGCGTTCCAGATCGTTAATCAGTGTGGAAATCGCAGTAATCACGACGCCTATCGGAGTGTTTAGCTCGTGGGCGAAACCCGCCACCATCCCCCCCAGAGACGCCATTTTTTCAGCTTCAACCAGTTGATTCTGCGCGCTGCGCAGAGCGGACACCGTCCTTTGCAATTCTTCTCCGGCGGCTTTCACTCGAAAGTGCTGACCAGTAAAGACAAGCAGCGACACCCCCAGCAGACCGGTAAACAACATCCCCCCCGCCAGCACCACCCACACAAACACGGGAGAGCGACTGTTTGCCCAAAAGGACTGGTCGGCAGAAACCACCAGATCCCACTCGCGATCGGCAAAGTGCATCGCCCACTTCCCTTCAAAAAAAGGTTGGTAGCCTTTCACCGAGTCCTCGTTACCCCGATGAAAAATCGAGTGGGGGGTATCGGCAGAATCCAGTGTCAACGAC
>JBFEVY010000352.1:0-3483 GCA_041546665.1 Spongiibacteraceae bacterium
AATATTTTTTAAATAAATGGGTTTATTCATATAAATTATCTTTGGTTTTTGATAGAGTCCTGCCTGCGGCGTGATGCCGGTTTGAATCGCTTTAATCATCTGTTGTAGACATTCTCCATGCCTAGTCAAAAGCCTTTATATATCTCCTATGCTGGTCCCTCTCTGTTGGAAACCCCCTTGCTTAACAAAGGCTCGGCGTTCACCGAGGCAGAGCGCCGAAGTTTTAACCTTGTCGGACTGTTGCCGCCGCGCTTCGAAACCATTGAAGAGCAGGTGGAACGCGCATATATGCAATATCGGAGCTTTGATGAGCCGATTAATAAGCACATCTATTTGCGCGCCGTACAGGACAATAATGAAACCCTGTTCTATCGCTTGCTGAACCAGCATCTGGAAGAGATGCTGCCGATTATCTATACCCCGACGGTGGGTGAAGCCTGCGAAGACTTTTCCGATATTTATCGCAGTGCGAGAGGGATTTTCGTAGCTTATGAAGAGCGCGAATACATGGATGATATTTTGCGCAGTGTCACCAAGGACAAGGTGAAAGTCCTCGTTGTTACCGATGGCGAGCGAGTCCTGGGCTTGGGTGACCAAGGCATTGGCGGTATGGGCATTCCCATTGGTAAATTGTCGCTGTACACCGCCTGTGGTGGTATCAGCCCCGCGTACACACTGCCCGTCGCGTTGGATGTGGGCACAAACAACAAGGAACTGCTTGAAGACCCCATGTATATGGGAATGCGCCACCCCCGCATTGGTCGTGAGGAATACGACGCCTTTGTCGATCAGTTTATTAACGCGGCGCAGGAGCGCTGGCCGGGGGTGCTGATTCAATTCGAAGATTTCGCGCAGCCCAATGCCATGCCGATTTTGCAACGCCATAAGGATCGCGTTTGCTGCTTTAACGATGATATTCAAGGTACGGCGGCGGTTACCCTGGGCACCTTGTTGTCGGCCTGCAAGCGCAAGGGCGTAATGCTACGTGACCAGCGGATTGTGTTTGTGGGGGCGGGCTCGGCGGGCTGCGGGATCGCCGAACAGATTATTCGCGCGATGTGTGATCAGGGCTTGAGTGATACGCAGGCGCGTTTGCAGATTTTTATGGTGGACCGTGATGGTTTACTGGTTGAGGGCATGACGGGGCTGCGAGACTTTCAGGCCAGACTCACTCAGGCCTCAGAGGCCATTGCAGAGTGGTCCCGCTGCGATGATACCCCTTGGCCGAGTTTGCTGGACGTTGCCAATAATGCAGGGGCGACAGTGATGATCGGTGTATCCGGTCAGTCGGGCTTATTCACTGAAAGCGTTGTGCGGGCAATTCATCGGGGCTGTGATATGCCGATTATTCTGCCGCTGAGCAATCCGTCGAAAAATGTTGAGGCAACGCCTGAGCAGGTTTTGTCGTGGACGCAGGGCGAAGCGATTGTTGCTACTGGGAGTCCTTTCTCTCCGGTAACGATAAACGGTTTGCGCTATGAGGTGTCGCAGTGCAACAACAGCTATATTTTCCCCGGCATCGGTTTGGGAGTAATTTCCTCTAAGGCCAGTCGTGTCAGTGACGAGATGCTGATGGTGGCGGCCTATACTCTGGCTGAATGTGCGCCGGAGGATAGCCGCCCGGGGGCGCCTATCTTGGCGCCGCTCACTGAGTTGGCAACGATCAGTCGTAAAATTGCCTTTGCTGTTGCGAAGACCGCGCAATCGCAAGGCTACGCGCTCAAAATCACCGACGAATTACTGGAAGAAAAAATAGAGGCCAATTTCTGGCGGCCTGCCTATCGGGAGTACCGGCGGGTAGCGGCCAAGCGTTAAGCCGGTGGGGCGTGCGTGCGCTCCGCTGGTCTGTCTAGGGTTTGCGGCCAAACAGGATGCTGGTGAGGTTGTCCAGGTTGTCCGCGATCTGGCCTGGAGCCCGTTTTAGCAGTCCGCCTGAAGCCGCGTCGACCAGGGCGTCAGTGACACCCTGGCTGACATTTTCGCGGATCTTCGGCAGCAGGGGGTCGGCGCTTTCCAGCAGGGTTTGCTGTGCGCGCCGCTGCGCATCGGGTAGTGGCTCGTCGTTGATATAGTTGCGGAGCTTCGGCAGCAGCACCACTTTTACCAGCAGCGCCAGTAGTGCGCAGGTAAAAAGGCTGGAAAGCAGTGCCGTAGTGATAACAATCAGCATGGTAGTCTCCTGACGATATCAAATTCCGCAGTAACTACGCCTGGGCCGCCGCGGTCACAAACCAGATTTTTGTCGGGAAGTGCAGTGCGCCATCCTCAAAGTAGGGGGCGAGGGCTTTCTCTATACTCGCAAGGGCGCGTGCACGGGTACTGTCATCCTGATCAGCCAGCAAACGCCCCGCTGCGCCGAGTTTGGCAAGCTCCAGACTGGCAGTCTTCAGGTCAGTTTCACGACCAAATTTCAGTGTGGTCTCAAAGGGCGAGACGTCGATCTTCTGAAAGCCCGCGCCAGTGAGAATGCGCTTGACACGCTCTGGGTCGGCAAAGGCAAAGGGCCCCGGAGCACCAGCGGGTGGTGGCTCTGGCGGTGGGACGTGCTCGAGTACCGCTTTCAACGGAACCTGGAAAAACGCGTTTTCCTTCGGTTCTGGCCAGCAGCAAAAACCGAGTTTTCCGGTGCTGTTCAACGCTGGGCGAAGATTGCTGAATGCGGCTTCGGGGTCGTCAAAAAACATCACGCCGAACCGTGAGTACAGCAGGTCGAAACTGCCATTTTCAAAGTTGTGAACCTGGGCGTCCGCGCGGAGAAACTCCAGTGCGGCGATGTCGCTATTGTCGGCCGCGGCACGCTGTTGGGCGATGGCGAGCATAGGCTCGGAGATGTCGATGCCGACAACCTTTCCGGAAGCGCCTATGCGCTGAGCCAGAAGCAGGCTCTGGCTGCCTCCGCCGCAACCAATATCCAGTGCGCGAATGCCTTGCTCAGGTTGCAGATGATCAAGCAGTGCCTCTGCCACCGGGTTGAGAAGCGCCGCCATACGGCCGTCTTCCCGTGCCCAGTTTTGACCGGCGTCGCCGTTCCAGTATTCGATTTGTTCCGCGTTAGGCATGTCTTTACCTGCTGTTGTCGGTAAGCGTTGTTATTTCAGGGCTTCTTCTTCACTGACAACCGGGCGGCTCTCGCGAGTGCCACGCATTGCTGGCCCTTCTGGGGGCATATTACCGTCGGCGTGGGCGAGCACCACGTAGTCATCGTGCACCTCGAGAAGAATGCCGACAAAAGGCATATCCATCATGCTGCCGGATACCCGGTAGCTGATCATATCGCCTGGCTTGAAGGTGGTTTCATCGAAATTAAATTCAAAGGGGCAGTTCTCTTCCCCTGGGCTTACCATGTCTTTCACATCGCACTCCAGTACTATCTAGGTCTTGGACCGGTCCGCTATGATTTGCGTTATGCAGGTCGTTTATTGTCGGGGCATCATAGCACTAAATCCTGGCTTGGGCAGGGCGCTTGTCGCCTGAGCCTCGCGT
>JBFEVY010000179.1:0-7502 GCA_041546665.1 Spongiibacteraceae bacterium
TAAACAAAATAGCCCTGAGCATAAAGCTCAGTCCCTTCACCTATGAGTTTGATGCTGTTTTTATTGGCGCTGACCGTCCCGTCACTGCCGAGTCCGTAAAACACGGCCTGAATTGTTTCGTCGTGGGCATCGGTACGAAATGCAGCGTCCCAATCCAGGCTGGTGTGCGTCAGGTCGTCGTAGATTCCGATGGTAAAGAGGTTTTTGGGTTGATCTTTCTTCAGTTCATCGAATACGCCTTTAATCATCCCCGGCGTAAATTCCTTGGACGACAAACCGTAGCGCCCGCCACAAACGATCGGCATGGTGCCAAACCCGCTTAGCCCTGTACAAAAATGTTGCGCGACCGCCGTCATCACATCTTTATAAAGAGGCTCACCATCGGCGCCGGGCTCTTTCGTTCTGTCCAGTACGGCAATTTTTTTAACGGTAGGTGGTAGCGCCGCCAGCAGCCTGTCAGCAGCAAACGGCCGGTAAAGCCGCACCTTGAGCAGCCCCACTTTTTCACCGCAGCGCTGCAAGTAGTCTACCGTCTCGTGAGCGGCCTCCGCTCCCGAGCCCATCAATATCATCACTCGCTCGGCGTCTGGGGCACCCACGTAATCGAACAGCGAATACTGCCGCCCGGTCAATGCCGCGAAACGATCCATGGTTTGCTGGACAATTTCCGGCATCGCATCGTAGTACCCATTGACGCTTTCCCGCGCCTGGAAAAACACATCGGGGTTTTGCGAGCTACCGCGCAATACCGGCCGCGATGGCGACAGCCCGCGGCGGCGATGGGCTGTGATCAGGTCTTCGCTGAGCAGCGCCCGAATCACCTCGGCATCGACGGTATGCAGCTTGTTAATTTCGTGAGAGGTCCGAAATCCGTCAAAAAAATGCAACATCGGCACCCGCGAGCGAAGCGTCGCGGCCTGGGCAATAAGCGCAAAATCCATCACCTCCTGAGGGCTATTGGATGCCAGCATCGCAAAGCCCGTGGCCCGGGTTGCCATCACATCGCTGTGATCACCGAAAATGGACAGCGCCTGGCAGGCCACAGACCGCGCCGCAATGTGAAATACCGTCGGCGTTAATTCGCCGGCGATCTTGTACATATTCGGAATCATTAACAGCAGGCCCTGGGACGCGGTAAACGTCGTTGTCAACGCCCCCGCCTGCAATGCGCCGTGAACGGCGCCAGCGGCACCCGCCTCGCTCTGCATTTCGATCACATCAGGCACGGTGCCCCAAAGATTTTTTTGGCCGCGGGCCGACCAGTCGTCGGCCCACTCCCCCATTGGGGAGGCCGGAGTGATGGGATAGATGGCAATGACGTCACTGGTCTTATGCGCAATTGTCGCCGCCGCCTGATTACCGTCAATGGTTACCGTGGACATGAGCTTCTCCCGTGATCATGTCCCATCATCCTAGTACTTGGAATATGAATAGACAATCACGGAACCGACACTCATTGATGCAGAACAAATGGCGCCTTTGAAATGGGCAAAATTTAACCAGCGCCCACTCAAATAAGGGGAGCAAACTACAGTTAGAGATGTACCGGCACCCACGCCGGAGGGATAAGCAAGACCCGGCGCACCTTCACGCAACACCGGGTTTACACAAGAGTGTGTAAATTAGGCAGAAAGGATTTGTCGCGGGCTAGAACATCCAGCCCGTGGGATCGGGGTGTGCCTCCCTGGCATCCAGAGATTTCATCCCTTTAACACAGCGCACAACCAACCAGACCAACCAGAAAAGCAGCACCAGCCAGCCGACAATCACCACGGAGAGCAGACTGCCGAGCACCAGATAAAGCGCACCAATCCAGAAGGTTCGAATCTGAAACTGATAGTGGGATTTCAGCCAATCTGGCGCATCGGATTTATTCACATAGGCCATCACCACGCCAATGATTCCGGTCACACCTACCATGATACCTACCAGGTACAGAATATAGACAATTTTCGCGGTACCTTCTGTTCCGCTTTTTTCAACTGCAAGCTCATTCATAGTGCCTCCTCCCTGTCCAAGCGCTACTTAACACGAACCAGTTTAATATTGATCAACTCGTTACCCTGAACCAGAGTATCATCATCTGCAATTTTCCAAACGTCTTCCGACGCGCCATCTTTGAAAACGAGATAACGTTCACCGCCGGACTCACGTACAAAAATATCTTCAAATTCGGTGCGGCGCCCCTGGGACTCGATAAAATCGGAGCCGATTTCCACTACCTGGCTTTCGACAATTCCGGCAAAAACATCAAGAAATTCATTAGAGGAACCGGCGATACTGCGGTATTCACCTTCGTAACCATGACCGCAGCCGGCAAGTATCAGCACCAACACGGCGAGTAATCCATTGAGAGCCCGGCTCATAACGCTCCTCCTGGCAGTAAGGACAACCAAAAATAAAACCCATTATGGGTAACAGATCTGACACAGGAATCGAGGGCAGAATGTGCGAGGAAGGGAGATGTTGGCTACAGCAAACCATCCTTGCTTGCGATATCAGCGTATTCCTTGACTACGCATCACTCTACTGCGAGTCGAAGGTAAAGACCAGCATTACAGCACGCGCCTCAAGTCAAGGACAGTTATTAGCCGCCATACCAGAAGAGGCGCCCCCAGCAACGGGGATGCGCCTATACCAGCAGATAGATGGTGGCGTTCGACATGCCTAGCCGTGATAAACCAGGCCGTGGGTTTCCAGCAATTCTGCGATTTCAGCGAGGCTGGCGGGGTCGTCAATAGTGGAAGGCACCGTGTACTCCTGGCCATCCGCGATTTGCCGCAGCAGTTTGCGCAGTATTTTACCCGAGCGGGTTTTAGGCAGGCGCTGGGCAATCACCGCCCGCTGAAAGCAGGCGATGGGGCCAATTTCGTGACGCACCATGGCAACCAAATCAGCCTGTAGTTGCGCTTCGCTGATATTGGCACCGTCTTTCAGCAGCACCAGACCGATGGGGACCTGCCCCTTCAGAGAGTCCTGAATGCCGATCACGGCGCACTCGGCAACCGCATCGTGGGCGGCAACGATTTCTTCCATTTCCCCGGTAGACAGACGGTGACCCGCCACATTGATCACGTCATCCGTGCGCCCCATAATGAAGACATAGCCGTCTTCGTCTTTATAGCCACCGTCACCCGAGCAGTAGTAACCGGGAAACTCGTTGAGATAGCCCGCGCAAAAACGCTCGTGATTCCCCCAGATAGTGGGCAAACAACTTGGCGGCAGAGGGAGTTTGATTGCGATACTGCCCTGGGTGCCCGCGGGCAGCTCATGACCTTCGCTGTCGAGTACCTGGACATTGAAACCCGGCACAGGGAGAGTAGACGAGCCCGGTTTGGTGGGCTTGGGTTCGACGCCCATCAAATTGCCGCAAATCGACCAACCGGTCTCGGTCTGCCACCAGTGATCCACCACCGGCTTGCCGGTTTTGGCAACGGTCCAGTCATAGGTTGGCGGG
Organism: Spongiibacteraceae bacterium; assembly: GCA_041546665.1. Taxonomy (GTDB): domain Bacteria; phylum Pseudomonadota; class Gammaproteobacteria; order Pseudomonadales; family Spongiibacteraceae; genus Spongiibacter. The sequence continues at coordinate 3,458 of JBFEVY010000179.1, forward strand.
TCCAAACGCTCACCGGCCATAAAGATCGTATCCAGCGCAGAGAGGTCATACTGCTTTAACAACTCGGCATTGGGGTCTTCCTTTTTGATGGCGCGAAACGCCGTTGGCGCGGCAAACAGCGCTTTAACCTTATATTCGGAAGCTACCCGCCAGAACGCGCCGGCGTCAGGGGTACGCACCGGTTTACCTTCATAGATAATACTGGTGCAACCTGCCAGCAGCGGACCGTAGACGATATAGGAGTGACCCACGACCCAGCCCACATCTGAAGCGGCCCAAAACACATCGCCGGCATCCATATTGTAAATCGCCTTCATCGAGTACTTGAGGGCAACAGCGTGACCACCGTTATCACGCACCACCCCTTTGGGCTTTCCGGTCGTCCCCGAGGTATACAGGATATACAGTGGGTCAGTGCCTTTGACCGGCACACACTCTGCGGGCTCTGCTACCGCCATGGCGTCTTCCCAGTCGACATCACGCCCCTCGAACAACTCGGCCGCAGCCTGCGGCCGCTGGAGAACCACGCAACTGGATGGTTTGTGCGAGGCCTGGCTGATCGCCTCGTCGACCAGGGGTTTGTACTCAATCACCTTGCCAACTTCCACCCCACAGGAAGCACTTACCAGAACTTTGGGCGTTGCGTCTTCAATACGCACCGCCAGCTCGTGGGGCGCAAAGCCACCGAACACCACAGAGTGGATGGCGCCGAGCCGCGCAACGGCAAGCATGGCAATCACCGCCTCCGGTATCATGGGCATATAAATCACCACCCGGTCACCTTTTTCCACGCCCTGCGCCTTCAGCACACCGGCAAAGCGCGCCACCTGATCGCGCAACTCGCGGTAGGTAAAGGTGCTTTTACTTCCGGTAACAGGCGAATCGTAGATTGTGGCGATCTGGTCGCCACGTCCATTCTCAACGTGATAATCCAGTGCCATATAAGCGGTATTCATTTCACCGTCGGCAAACCAGCGCGAAATACCATTTTCATCGTTAGAAAGAATCTGTTTGGGCGCCGAGTACCACGGCAAGTCGGCGGCTTTTTCCGCCCAAAAGGTTTCTGGAGCTTCAATCGATTGACTGTATTCAGCGAGGTAAGACATGAGGCGTTCCACTTCTGTTCGTTGTAAGTTGATTTACCCTTTATAGGATCAGCTTAGCGGAAAAATCGAAGAAGGGGCATTCGACCAAAGGCGAAGATCACAGACTGAAAGCCCTGTCACACAGGGTGTAAACGCACCGAAATAGCACAAAAAAGCCCCGGGCGGTAAACCGCGCGGGGCTTTGCAAACACACTAGGCGCTTAGAGGCTCAGCACCTTCTCACCGCGGGCAATACCAGATACACCGCTGCGCACGACTTCCATAATGGTCGCTTCACCAACCGCTTCCAGGAAGGAATCCAGCTTGTCTGCCGCACCCGTGATTTGAATGGTGTACACACTTGATCCAACATCGACGATCTGGCCGCGAAAGATATCCGTGCAGCGTTTGATTTCCGCACGCTGCGCACCCGTTGCCCGGACCTTCACCAACATCAACTCACGCTCGATGTGCGCGCCCTCAGACAGGTCTACCAATTTCACCACATCAACCAGGCGGTTGAGGTGCTTGGTAATCTGTTCGATTTTATGGTCGTCACCAATCGTGGTCAGCGTCAGGCGCGACAGCGTTGGGTCCTCGGTAGGCGCCACGTTCAGCGTCTCAATATTGTAGCCGCGCTGTGAGAACAGACCGACAACACGAGACAGGGCGCCAGGCTCATTTTCCATCAGTACCGAAATAATACGCCGCATATCAGGTCCGCTCCGTCTTGCTCAGCCACATATCGCGCATGCTGCCGTTAGGCGCAACATGCATCGGGTATACGTGCTCGTGTGGGTCAACATGAATATCCATAAAGATCAGGTCATCTTTGCGGGCAAAGGCTTCCTTCATTGCGTCTTCCAGATCGCTGAGCTGGGTTACCTTCATGCCGTGGTGATGGTAAGCCTCAGCCAGTTTGATGAAGTCGGGCAGCGAGTCTTCGTAAACGCTCTGGGAGTAGCGCCCCTCATACTGCATGTCCTGCCACTGCTTAACCATACCCAGATAGCCGTTGTACAGATTCAGGATTTTCACCGGAATCTTGTACTGGGCACAGGTAGACAGCTCCTGAATATTCATCTGGATACTGCCTTCGCCGGTCACACAGGCAACATCCGCGTCGGGGAAGGCGAGCTTAACGCCCATCGCCGCGGGCAGACCGAAGCCCATCGTGCCCAGACCGCCGGAGTTGATCCAGCGGCGCGGCTCGTCAAACTTGTAGTACTGCGCAGCAAACATCTGGTGCTGACCTACGTCAGAGGTGACGTAAGCCTTGCCGCCGGTAACCTTGCAAAGCGTCTCGATAACCTGCTGTGGCTTGATGTAAGGCGTGTCGAGATCGTAACGCGGCTTGGTCCACAGACCGTGATTGTCACGCCACTCGTCGATCTGCTCCCACCAGGTTTTCAGCGCGCCCTGGTCCGGCAACTCCGGCTGCTGCGCCCGCAATTCGCGAACCACAGTAATCAGGTCTGCCACTACGGTATCTACCGGGCCGACAATGGGTACATCAGCATTAATGGTTTTGGAAATCGCCGCTGGATCAATATCGATGTGAATGACCTTCGCGCCGGGACAGAATTTGCCCGTTGTATTGGTCACCCGGTCGTCAAAACGCGCGCCCACCGCAAGAATTACATCACTGTGATGCATCGCGTTATTGGCTTCATAAAAGCCGTGCATACCCAACATGCCGAGGAACTGGCGGTCACTCGCAGGATAGGCGCCCAAGCCCATCAGAGTATTCGTAACCGGAAAGTTCAGCTCCTGAGCCAATTCACGCAACTGCGGCGAAGCATTGCCCTGCACCACGCCGCCACCGGAGTAGATTACCGGGCGACGCGCTGACAACAGCAGTTGGGCCGCTTTCTTGATTTGCCCGGAGTGACCACGATTCGCTGGCGTGTATGAGCGCAACTTGACCTTCTTGGGATAGTCGTACTCGTACTTGTCGTGGGGGTTGGTCAGATCCTTCGGCAGATCCACCACCACCGGGCCGGGGCGACCACTGCTGGCGATATAAAACGCCTTTTTGATGGTCTCGGGGATGTCGGCAGTGCGGGTTACCTGAAAGCTGTGCTTCACGATGGGACGCGAGATCCCCAGCATATCGGTTTCCTGGAAAGCATCCTCACCGATCAGGTGACTCATGACCTGACCAGAAAGCACCACCATGGGAATGGAGTCCATATAGGCCGTGGCAATACCGGTAATTGCATTAGTTGCACCGGGGCCGGAGGTCACCAGGACCACACCGGGTTTACCGGTCGCGCGGGCATAACCGTCCGCCGCATGGGTTGCCGCCTGCTCATGACGCACCAGAATATGGGGTACTTTACAGGTATTAAATAATGCATCGTAAATATGCAAAACCGCGCCACCGGGATAGCCGAAGATGAATTCAACACCCTCGTCTTCCAAGGCGCGTGCGATCATTTCACCGCCTGATAACAACTCCACAGAGAGTTCCTCGCTTCAGTTCAGATTAACTGTATAAACAACGGAACACCGGCCCGTGCGGGCCAGTGTCCAGAGATAGAAAAATTCGGTGTCGAAACACATTACCTCCGAAAGCCTTCACTCCCAGCGCGCAGGCGCCTGTTGAAGCAACTTTCGGGCGAATCGCCATTGCTGCACAGCAGCTTTTTAGTGCTTCGCGTGATACACGAAGCAGGCAATCTCGCAACACAGGTCATGTGTCTGCAGAGTGAATGGAACCGCCGGGGGATTCCCGACAGCAGCACAACACGAATAGTTGCGCTCTGTGCTATGAGGGCCGCAGGTAAGCGGCGTGTAAGACAGCCATTGCTACCACTTTGGGTAGACTGCGTATTTTTTAATCTACAGAAGACTTTGTCAAGTAATTAGAGGCTTTGAGGGACAGAAATCCCGCAGGATTAGGAGCCTGTCATGCTTGCGAAACCTGCGGGTATTTGGCTTTTTGCGGTCCCGCCAAA
>JBFEVY010000263.1:0-5084 GCA_041546665.1 Spongiibacteraceae bacterium
CAGACTAATCAGGGTACCCGGGCCCTCTTCAAAGGCATGCAGTACCCGCAATGGGACATTATATTTGCCAGCAAACTCCACTGAGCGAATCTGTAGCACTTTGGAGCCCAGGCTGGCCATTTCCAGCATTTCTTCAAAAGTGATACGTTCAAGCCGGCGTGCCTGGTTCACCACTCTGGGGTCGGTTGTGTAGACACCATCAACATCGGTGTAAATCTGGCATTCGTCCGCTTTTAGCGCCGCTGCCAGTGCAACCCCAGTGGTATCAGAACCGCCGCGTCCCAAGGTCGTAATATTGCCGTTTTCGTCAACCCCTTGAAAACCCGCAACAACCACTACATTGCCGGCAGTCAGATCAGCACGAATACTTACATCGTCGATTTCCCGAATCCGCGCCTTGGTATGCGCTTCGTCGGTCAGAATCCGGACCTGAGATCCCGTGTAGGAGCGTGCGCCGTAGCCAAGCTCGTGCAGCGCCATACAAAGGAGGGAAATAGTGACCTGCTCCCCGGTGGAGACCAGAACATCCATTTCTCGAGGGGTTGGCGCGCTTTGCATTGCCTTAGCCAGCTCAATCAAGCGGTTGGTTTCACCGCTCATCGCCGATACGACAACGACAATGTCATGCCCTTGATCGCGAAAGCGAGCCACTTTTTGGGCTACTGCCTTGATGCGATCAACAGTACCTACCGAGGTACCACCAAATTTTTGAACAATCAGACTCATTGCTACTTTTCTGCCAATGAACGCCCCAAATTAAGGGCGCTCATTAAACACCAGAACGACTGTAAAGGAAATGACTTATTTCCCGCCAAACCGTGATTATTGCTGGGATTGTACGTACGTCTCAGCACAGGCGAGCGCCGCATCAATGGCACCGACATCACTGCCGCCGCCCTGGGCCATATCTGGACGACCACCGCCCTTGCCGCCCACCGCCGCTGCCGCCAGCCTCATAATATCTCCAGCCTTGAACTGACTGGTTAAATCCTGGGTCACCCCTGCGGCCAGCGCCACTTTATCGCCTTCCGCTGCGGCAAGCAGGACAACACCAGAACCAAGCTTGTTCTTCAGTTGATCAATGCTGTCACGAAGCGCCTTGGCATCGGCACCATCAATCCGCGTGGCCAACACTTTCACACCACCAAGTTCTTTGACTTCCGCCATCAGGTCGCGGCTTCCCGCAGTGGCAAGCTTGGCCTTGAGGCGGTCAACTTCTTTTTGCAGCTCGCGCTGGGAGCTCATCAATTGGCCCAGCTTGGTCTCAAAATTATCCGGCGTAGCCTTGAGGCTTGAAACGGCGCGCTGCAGCAGAGCCGCATCATCGTTGACTTCTTTCAGAGCCGCCGCTCCGGTGACGGCTTCGATTCGACGAACCCCGGCCGCCACACCCGATTCAGACACAATGCGCATCAAGCCGATATCACCAGTACGCTGGGCGTGGGTCCCGCCGCAAAGTTCGATGGAGAAATCTCCCCCCATACTCAACACCCTCACGGTGTCACCGTATTTCTCGCCAAACAGCATCATGGCACCGCGCTGACGCGCACTGTCGATATCCATCTCGGCGGTTTCAACCGGCGTATTGCGACGGATTTCAGCGTTTACAATGGCCTCTATCTCACGCAGCTGCTGAGGGCTGACCGCCTCGGGGTTAACAAAGTCAAAGCGCAGACGCTCAGCGCTGACCATCGAGCCTTTCTGACTGACGTGATCACCAAGTACCTGTCGCAGGGCCGCGTGAAGCAAGTGCGTTGCAGAGTGATTGAGTACCGTAGCCTGGCGAATCTCCGCATCCACCTCGGCGTGAAGCGTATCGCCCACCTTTACCTCACCCGACACCAGGGTGCCGTAGTGCAGGAAATGGCCGCCGGATTTCTGGGTGTCATTCACCTCAAAGCGCAATCCCGAACCCGTTAACAGCCCGGCGTCGCCCACCTGGCCACCGGACTCAGCGTAAAACGGTGTACTGCGCAGCACTACCGCGCCTTGATCGCCTGCCGAAAGCACGGGGACTTCCTGCCCATCTTTGATCAGCGCCACGACAGCAACATCTGATTCAAGCTGCTGGTAACCGCAAAATTCCGTCGCGCCATCCAGCTCGAGCTTGAGGTCCGCGTCCATCTTAAAGTTCGACGCTCCCCGTGCGCGCTGGCGCTGCTCTTCCATGGCGGCCTCGAAGCCTTCCATATCCAGCGTCAGGTCCTGCTCGCGGGCGATATCTGCGGTAAGGTCAACCGGGAAGCCGTAGGTGTCATACAGACGGAAAACCGTGTCCCCAGGAATCTGCGTGCCCTTCAACTCACTCAAATCCTGCTCCAGGATTCGCATGCCCTGATCCAGCGTTTTGGCGAATTGTTCCTCTTCCTGCAACAGGACCTTTTCGATATTGCCCTGTAGGGTCAGCAGTTCGGGGTAAGCCTCGCCCATTTCCTTTGCAAGGGGCGCAACCAGTTTACAGAAGAAAGGCTCGCTGGCGCCGAGCTTGGTACCGTGGCGCACCGCGCGCCGAATAATGCGGCGCAGCACATAGCCGCGCCCTTCATTGCTGGGCATCACACCGTCTGCAATAAGGAATGCACAGGAGCGAATATGGTCTGCAATGACCCGCAGCGAGGTGTGTTCTTTATCGGCCACACCAAGCACGGCTGCGGTAGCGTCGATCAGGTTTTGGAACAGGTCAATCTCGTAGTTGCTGTGCACACCCTGCATCACCGCAGAAATACGCTCCAGGCCCATGCCCGTGTCCACCGACGGTGCTGGCAGCGGCGTCATCGTGCCATCGGCATCGCGATTAAACTGCATGAAGACGTTATTCCATATCTCGATATAGCGGTCGCCATCTTCGTCTGGACTGCCCGGCGGGCCACCAAATACCTCTTCACCGTGATCGTAGAAAATCTCGGTACAGGGGCCACAGGGACCGGTGTCACCCATGGACCAGAAATTATCAGAGGCGTACTTGGCGCCTTTGTTATCACCAATGCGGATCAAACGCTCGGCGGGCACGCCCACCTCTTCGTTCCAGATCTGATAGGCCTCGTCGTCATCGGCATAAACGGTAACCCACAGTTTCTCCTGGGCAATACCGAGGTATTCCGGTGATGTCAAAAACTCCCAGGCGTAGCAGATGGCCTCGCGCTTGAAGTAGTCTCCAAAACTGAAGTTGCCCAGCATCTCGAAAAAGGTGTGGTGGCGGGCGGTGTATCCCACGTTTTCCAGGTCATTGTGTTTGCCGCCGGCGCGAACACAGCGCTGACTGCTTACCGCCCGGGTGTAATTACGCTTATCGCGCCCCAGAAACACGTCCTTGAACTGCACCATTCCGGCGTTGGTAAACAGCAGGGTCGGGTCATCCCCCGGCACCAGCGAGCTGCTCGGAACAGGTGTGTGCCCCTTGCTTTCAAAATAGCGGATAAAGGCTTCGCGAATCGCGGCGCTTTTCATTGATCGTGTTTCTCCGGATCAGTATTCGACGGTTCCATAACGGCAATCGCCGGGGAAACCCCGGCGAAAGACGCAAAGTATATCGTAATGTTGTCGGAATTGTACTCAGTGCAGCTAATGACGGGCTATTTGGCGTCCCGCTTCAGCCGAGCTTCTCTTCCGTGGTCAGGCTACGCGCTTCGGATTCCAACATTACCGGGATGCCGTCTCGGATGGGATAGGCCAAACCGCTGGCCCGGCAAATCAACTCCTGACGCGTGGCATCATACTCAAGGGGAGCCTTGCTCACCGGGCAAACCAGAATTTCCAGCAGTTTCTTATCTATCATCACTCACTTCTCAACACAGGGTCGAACAACAACCCGTTCAACAAATATTCAAGAACCGCCATTTTCGGTTCCCATGTGCGCTTCGCCGACCTCCTGAGATTCAGGCATCGGCCCCACCAGTAAGGCCGGATCAAGGCGCTGGCCAAACCAATTCATGCGCCAGTCCAGGTGCGGCCCGGTCGCCCGGCCCGTTGCCCCCACCTCAGCAATCTCCTGGCCCTGAGCAATTTCCTGCCCGGGCTCCACAAGTATTTTACTCAGGTGGATAAAGGTCGACGATATTCCCTGCCCGTGATCAATAATCAAGGTACCACCGGAAAAAAACATATCGTCGTGCGCCAGGCTCACCGTGCCACTCATTGGCGCCACAACCCGCGTCCCGGTGGGGCGCGCCACATCCACTCCGTAGTGGGGGCGCCCGGGCGTGCCATTATAGACACGCTGGCTACCGAAAACACCCGTTACCGGGCCGATAAGAGGCCATTCAAACCCACCAGTAAAATCCTGTCGGTAAAGAAACTGCTTTCGCGCCCGCCCGACCATCGCCGATTCTTTGCGAATCCGCTCCAGCACCTCTGCGGGCGGCGTCACCGTTTTCTGGGGAACGCCATCAACACGTTGAATCCGGTAGTCGCGCTGCGTAACGTGGAGCGTCCGGGTTTGGCAGTCCAGACTCGGAGGGCAGATTTTTAAGGGAATTTCCGCCGCCGCGTCCCGGTCGAACCCCGCCGCAAAAATACCGTTGTCGGCCACTTGCACGGAATAGGGTCCCAAATCCACACTACTGCCCGGGGGCACTCGTCCCCAAATCATCGCCCCTTGTTGCAACGGGCCATGCAACTCCAACAGGGGGTCCGGCGTCACCGACTCGGCTTGCGCTGGCAAAACAGCCGACAGCAGCAATAGGCCAATACACTGGGCGATAGTCCTTCTCAACGTCGGCACCTCATCGTCAATTCATTTACCAGCATCTACTTTACCACAGTTCCAACACCGCCCTGGCTAACCAGAAATATACTCTATCTTGTTGATATACCATATAAATTCACCAGCTTCCGTGCGAACAAACACCTCGTCATCGCGCTCTTTCCCGATCAGCGCCCGCGCCATCGGCGAATCGATGGAGATATAGTCCTTGCGATCAAAAATTTCGTCATAGCCAACAATCCGGAAACGCAGCTGCTCGCCATCGTCGTTTTCAATGTCCACCCAAGCGCCAAAAAACACCTTCCCCTCTTGCTGAGGGCTGTAATCCACCACTTTCAAGCGCTCTATCGCCTTGCGCAGGTAGCGCACGCGCCGATCAATC